>QQUK01000150.1 GCA_008501655.1 Calditrichota bacterium | reverse complement strand
TTATAGTTTTAGCAAATGCATTTAAATAAGATCTTCTAATATCTCCTTAATCCGTTTTTTATAATCCGGTTAATTGCTCCTAAATCATCTGATACCCTTTTCCTTATTTAAACCTCCTTTCAATAGGAAAAAGAGGGTAATTTATACAAATACTAAACATAATGATTTTACTAAATATTTATGTTGTTTATCTATTTACAGAGGGTTATACCGATAATGTATATAGGATTGAGTTCAATCGTCATTACCTCTCGTCCAAAGAAATAAATGTTTAGTATATATAATGTTATAGTAACTGTAGTATGAAAATAGTTATAATATGCTTAGATGTCAAGAGAAATAAGTGATAAACAGATAAAATAAGTGTTTAGTATATATGTTATAAAAACAATATTAAAAACGTGTAATTATTGAATGTTTAAGTGAAGTTAACGATTTACGGTCTGAATGGCTAAATGTATATCTGTTATGTCCAAATCATATAAGTATCAATATCATAACCACAAATATTAAATATACTGTACATATTGTATGTAGGCACTTACGTTCAGAGATAAACAGATCATAGCATAAAGTATTTAATGATTGTATAAAAATGTGATAGTGAGATCACAATAGGGTGTAAGTTCTTGTGCTATAACGCAAGTATGGAGTCTACGCCACCACAGTTTATTAATCTGTTTAAAAGAAATTGTATCTATAACAGAATCTGATTTTGGGCTAGTTTGCTATATAGTGTACAGCGGTTCATCAAATCGGGATGTGAGTTCTGATCGCTGCATTTTCCACCGTTTAAAGTAATTATTCTGTCGACCTATAATTACAATGGTGTAGATTTTATAATTTCTCTTATATAAAAGTTTTCACAATCTCTTTATGCAACCCCTGAAGTTCACTGTATGCAGCGTTAATCTGTGAAATCTTATCATCGAGTTTTTTCATTAGTTCTTTCCGTTCCAGACCGTTTCGGATAATCAGAAGAATATCATCGTTATCCCACGGTTTTTCTATATACTGAAATAAACCGACATCATTAATTGCCTTGATAGCATTTTCTTTATCGGCATAGCCGGTCAGGATAATACGGGGAACCTGAGGCATAACTTCTTTCATTTTGCTTAGAAACTGTATACCGTTCATATGCGGCATCAGGTAATCAGAAATAACCAGGTCAATTGAGTTTTCATTTACGTATTCCAATGCTTTTCCCGGTTCTGTAAATGTTACTACTTTATAAGATGTTTCAAGTTCCAGAAATGAACTGATAGAACTTAGAACCATCTCTTCATCATCAACGATTAATACAACTTTATCATTATCTGTATCTGACATTTATCTACTCCTTCGTTTGTTATCTCTATATATACATAAACAGAGCAATTGTTTCAATGAATTTACTTGATGGGGAGACAAATTGTAAAAGTAGTTCCTTTATTTTCTTCACTCAAAAGAGAAATATCACCATTATGGTGCTGAATAATCTGATGTACAATTGACAATCCGAGCCCGGTACCTATACCGACTCCTTTGGTAGTAAAACCGGGGTCAAAAATCCTGTTTTGCTCGGATTCAGGTATTCCTTTACCGGTGTCAGAAATTTCAATATAAGCAGATGAGTACTGTTGATAAGTCTTAATCTTAATTGTCCCTTCTTTTTCAATTGCCTGAGCGGCATTAACCAGAATATTCATGAATACCTGATTTAGCTGGTTCGGATAACAATTAATCATACTGGTAAGCTTATAATCTTTTTCGATAATTATCTTATTTTTAATCTCATGGTGAATTAATGTCAATGTAGATTCAATGCCTTCATGGATATCCACTGTATCTTTTTCTGATTGATCAAGTCTTGCAAAATTCTTTAATGATTGAACGATTTTGATAATTCGTTCCGCCGCTGTTTCGTTGATATCATTTAATTTATCAATATTCTCAAAAAACTTTGCTAAAGAACCCATGAGTTGTTTAGAATTTTCTGAAGATTCAATAATATTTTTAATTTTGAGCATATACCGCTTAAAAAGGTCATTATTGCTCTTTAAAGCACCCATCGGAGTATTGATTTCATGTGCTACTCCGGCAACAAGATTGCCGAGTGCAGCCATTTTTTCCGCCTGAATGAGCTGTGTTTGTTTTTCTTGTAATTCAAGAGTGCGTTCTTTTACTTTTTCTTCGAGATTTTCTTTAGCTGAGATGAGTTCCTGTTCAAGTTCACGCCGTTTGGTGACATCGCGCACTATCTGCAGTTCACGCCATTCATTATATAGATCCCGTATATACGAGATTGTAAACTGCATAATCCGGCCATCGGGGAGTTTGTGCTCCTCTACGTAGGTCCCGTTCTCATCTATTACCACATTTTCGCAAATAACGTCTGATTTACCAACTATATCCCAGTGATCATGATTGTGGTCTTGATCATCTGTATGAAACATTTTTTTTAACTGAATATTTTCAAAAATAATTTTAGGTGTTCCATTTAAATCAGACCGTATTCCAAATCCTACCGGCATCATATCCAAAACAAGCCTAAAAGTATCTAAGATTTGCTGTTTATCTTCCATCAATTTTTTACGATTAGTGATATCATGACAAATTCTCTGAATTACCTGAATACCATTGCAGGTAATCATTGTTGAGGAAACATCGACTACAAGAGTTGACTTATCTGGTCTCAGGAGATTAAGTTCGTTATGATATCCAAAAGATTCCTTTTTAACTGTTTCAAATACATTTTGAACTTTATCTTTTTCATCTTCCGGATGTAATTCCCAAACTTTTAATCCGTATAATTTCTCTCTATCAAGTTGGCAGTATTTTTCAGCTTTCAGATTTGCATAGATGATAGCCGCATTGTCTGGGTCGATTAAAAATATAGCATCATTTGAAAATTCGACCATCTGTTGGAATTTTTCCATTGAATCGGTATGATTATGCTTATCTGAATTTGTCATTATTTATTACTACTAATATCAATCCGATTTACAAGGTTTCTCATTCTCTGCACAAGTGTTTTCATTATTGCCTGAGTGATGCGCACATTGTCGGCAAGTAGATCAACAAATTCTTCTCTGTCGATTTTTAAGAGATGTGTATCCTCAAGCGTAACCGCTGTAACAACTCTCGGTGAATCGTCAAAGAGTGCCCAGGTACCGAAAGCATCTTTACTTTTTGCTGTTGATATTTCTCTGTTATCTATATGCAGTTTAACAGAACCGCTTAATACAAGATACATCGCATCGGAGTGGTCATTAATATTATATATTGTAGAATCTTTTGGAATTTTAATATCTGTAGTGATTGCTGCAAGCATAGCAAGAAGTTCCGATGGAACCTGATCAAAAACATCAATATTCTGTAAAAAGAGAACTTTTTCAATTATACTTAACATAATTTACCTATCTGCTGTATTAAGATATAGTTCAACAGCTTCATTTACAACAGTAATTTTATAGTTCTGAAGTTTCTGTACTGATTTTGTAATTTTATCTGTTTGCTGATTTCGGGCTACATAAGTGGCGAGTGATTTCAGCCAGATATCTTTACCATCAACAAGAAGCAGCAGAGCACCTTCGCTGCTTAATCTTTTTAGTTTATAGAGTTCTCTACCAGTATTAACTATTTTATCTCGGTCTTGTTCATCGAATATAGGAAGCAGATACTTTTTTAATTCTCTACTTAAGATATTATCTAAAAGTTCGACAGCTGATGACTGCCTGTTTTTGTCTTTGCTGACTACTGCCTGGTAAGCATTGTAAATATCTGTCGGATTTAAATATAGTCCAAGTAACCTGAATATCTGTTCAATTTTTAAATTCTGACTCTCTTCGATTGATTTATGGAGAAGCTTTTCATCATCACTATTTTGAGCTATCACAGATAGTATCTGTTCATATTGATAATACATTTTAATTTCGGAAATGATAAATTGATCTATCTTTTTCTGATAAAAATTAAGATCAGGACAATTTACCCGAAGTTTACTCAGGGCTTTTATAATATGAAACTTCAAATTTTCTACTGTGTGACTAAGTGATGCGGTCAGGATATCAATCGACATCTGATCATGAATCAGGCTCATTGTTTTCGGTAATTGAATTTTAATCTGCCAGGATGTTGTAAAATCATTCAATTGTTCGTTGAGTCTATAAAGGATCAATGTACCAAATGATGCTAATGTTTTTCTTGCTTCAACCCGATACCGGCTATCAGCAAGAGCCTTGATCAGCCAATTGGTAAACTCAAGATCTTTTAATTTCCTGATCGCCTTTATGGCTTCGTTACCGATTTCATCGGAGGGATGGTCGAGCATCCGGCCGACATATTTGGAGTATTCAGGATTCTGAAGTTGACCGAGTGCACGAACAAGAAGTTTCAGATTTTCCTGATTGTCTTCCGAAAACGTAATGATATTTGATATCATCACATCATTTATAAGGGCAGTTTGTTTATTTGTACCAATTTCAGAAAGCATACAAATAGCTGTTATTCTATGTTCAACATTTTCATGCGTCAAATATGACTGAACAAGTTCATCTGATCTATCGGATTCTTTGAGCATGAGAATATGGAGAGCCTGAATTCGAATCTGTGGATTTGGTGAATCAACAAACGATTTTATGTTGGTGATTTCAATCTCTTCATAGTTATGTTTCAAGAGCTTCAGTGTTTTAATAACAATTTCATCAGAATTATGCTGTAGAAGCTTGTTCAGCGGGTCAATAAGGGATTCATTCTTGATCCCTTCAAGCATATCAAGGGCATAGATAATCTCTCGTTGGTTGCTGCTTTGCAATGAAGTGATGAGGATGTTGATTGTAGATGATTCGTTAATTTGCTGGCGAATTTCTGAAAGATTCAATTCTCTGTTTTCAATCGCCTGACGGAAAGTATTCACATATTCAACACGCATCAGAAAGGCGAGTATTAGCCAAACAGTAACAAACAATCCGATGACCAAAGAAATTGACTGCATCGCGGACACAGGGTCCTCATCGTAATGAAAAACAGCGATCAGTAAAAGTAAAAGAAAACCGGCAAGCCCTCTGGCAACTCTGTCGACAAAAAGATCGATGAAGAGTTTTGTTCTCTTTTTCAATTCCGGAGTAACCGGTAAAAAAAGTAACTCCCTCCCGGTTTTATCAATTGAATTTTTTAATGCGCCATCAGTACCACGGAGAAGAACAGCAGAAATCAGTGATGTGTAAGCAAAGAATGCAACAGAACCTAATAGCAATCCAATTGGCAGTAACAGGATAATTGTGCCGACACCGAATTTTTTGATAACTTTTCCGGCAAGAAACATCTGTATAAATATAGATGCTAATGAAAGTCTTCCATAGAAAGTTCCTAAAAATGCTGTTAACTCCGATTTATTTACTATACCAGTTGTAGTATCGGTGAATGATTCGGTTGAAATAGCTTTAAACTGAAAGTCTATCAGTGAACCTACAATCATTGTAATAGATAGAATTCCAACTATTAACATAAGGTGTTTTGAAGTTTTTATTGATTCAAAAATAGTCCAAAGTGATTCTTTTCTTTGTGGTTCTTTTTTAAGCTGTCTGTGTTGCAGCTCGATTTCAGTTTTTTTTGAGTTCCAAATTAGTTTAATGAGCAGTATCGAGAAGAAGACAAAGCCGGCACAAAACAATAAAAGATCTTCGGTTGATACATTCATATAATCGACCATTATATTTGTAATTTCACCTCCGGAAAATGCGCCAAAAATAGCACCAAGCCCAAGAAGTGAAAACAACCGCTTTGCCTGAGTAGCGGTATAGATATGATTTGCTAATAACCAGAACTGTGAAGTCGTCAAAGCGCCATAAATTGAAACCCAGGAATAAAAAAGATAGGGGACCCAGTCATTTGGATGAATCATCAAGTACCTTAATATAAAAAGACAAAAAATCAGAGCCACATTCGTATATATGATTAGCCGGTTCAGTTTTAATATCCGGCTTGCTTTGGAATACAAGGTGGTTATTGGTATCACAATCAATGCGGTGAGAATGAATACATAGGGGAGCTGGTCAGCACCCAGTTCCACTAAAAAGAGAGAATCACGGGCAGGTTTGAGAAAATAGAATGTCAGGAGTATCAGATAAATATTGGCAAGCATCAGAAAAGTTATCTTATACTCTCCTTCTCTGATATCAAATATGGAACGGGCTGATTTTAGCATAGATTAAGTTTGAGTTGAATCGGTAATTTTTTTACCGAGTATTTCTTCTAAGTTTACCGGCAGATCAATCACAAACATTGAGCCGGCACCTACTTTACTTTCAACTTTTATCTCGCCATGATGGTCCTTTATAATCTGGTAACAGATTGAGAGACCCAACCCGGTACCGACTCCTACACCTTTTGTTGTAAATCCCGGATCAAAGACTTTTGTCAGATTCTCTTTTGGGATTCCTTTGCCGTTATCTTCAATAATAATCAAAACACGATTTTCAATAAAATTGGTTGAAATATGAATCTCGCCTTTACGGTCGACATCATTGACCGCATGTTTCGCGTTTATCAACAGATTTAAAAGAACCTGGTTCAATTGTCCCGGATAACAGGCGATCAACGGGACTTCACCGCAGATTTTATTAACAATGATGTCATGTTTAATTTCATGATGAATCAATGAAAGTGTATCATCAATACAGTCGTTGATGTCTATTCGTTGTAACTCAGCTTCATCAAGTCGTGCAAAACTTTTTAGCCGCCTGACAATTTCTGAAACCCGGTCTGAGCCGTTTGAAATAACTGAGTTTGCATTTTCGATAATTTTCAAATATTTGGTAAATTTCTCTCTATCTGAATCATTTAGTTTTTCAAGATTTGTGAGTTGTTCTTTCAGCCGTTCGTAAGCCTTTACCTGCGTTGCATGAATACTTTTGATCGCTCCGATAGGATTGTTAACTTCATGAGCAACGCCGGCAACTAACTGACCGAGTGATGCCATCTTTTCCGATTGAATAAGCTGAGTTTGGGTGTCCTGTATTTTTTTAGTCGCTGCTTCGAGTTCTTTGTATGCTTTTTCAAGTTCTTTACCTTTTTCAATTTGTTCTTTTTGGTGTTCGATATCAGCTTCAAGAAGTTTCTGCTTCATCTGTTGTTCCTGAGCGAATCGTTCCTGTTCTAATGCATGTTCAGATAGCTCTTTTACTTCAGTTAGCTTATTTTCAAGTTTAAGATTTGTTGCTGATATAGAATGTGCAATATAAGCGGAAAGAGCAATCATCAGGGTAAAGAGACCAATCATATACGGCTGTATCAGAGAAAAATCCCAATTTGGAACTTGCAGAAGTTCCAGAAACATTTGATATGTAGAAAAAAGTAAAAAGACAACAAATCCGGTTGTAATAATCCAGAGATTTTCTTTTTTATCTTTGATAGCTTTGAGAATAACCCGGAACACTTCAAGAAAGTAAAGGAGGGTTATAACATAAAACAGCATAAAATTGATATATGATTGAAACAGCATAATAATGATACCGGCACCGGCAAAATATTTAAATGAACGGGGAACTGTTTCATAATAAATGGCATAGAGGACACGAATTGCCATAACCGAACAGCCGATTAAAGAGAGCTTAAACAGGTAGAGCAAATTAACTGCTTTTTCGATTACACCGGCTTTGTTAAACTCTATCGGAGCATAAGAAAGCAAGGCACAACTTAATGTGAAGAGTGCAAAATACAGATTGATATTTGATTTTCTATAAAAAAGAAACATGAGTATATGCAGGATAAACAGAGCGAAACAAAGCCCCGTAAAAAACATCTGGTGTTTTACAATACGATTTGATTCTTCTTGAAATTTTGCGATAACGCTTTTTGCTGTATCAGCTTTTATTACAAACCCACCGCCAATGTTATGAAGAATTCTCAATTCTTCATTAACAGCTGAATATCGTACGGCTAACAGTTGTTTTTCTCTCGGCTCAATCTCTAGTTCGAATGGGAGGCTATAGTTCGGACGAAAATATGCGATTTCCGATTCTTTGGTTTTACCGACAGTTCCAAGTGAGTATATTAACTCTTCATTATAATAAAGTTCAATCGCGCCGATCTGAACGCATGTAACATATACTTTTTTATTGAATAATGAAGAATCAACATTAAGATGGAGACGAAACCATCCGTAAGTGTAATTTTCAACAGAATCGACATCAATTAAAGGAGCTATTTTGATCCACCCGGAATCATTATACGAAAGTTTTTTATATTCAGGTTTATCATCTTTAATATACAACCAATTTTCATCTACCGAACAGAAGTATGCAAGTGTGTCCAAAGTATTAATATCTAAATCCAATGATTCTGTTGAACGGCCTTTGGTAGCCGTTATCAGAATTAAAAGGGCAAAAGATATAAAAAATGTTTTGTAATGAGTCATTATTATCTAATCCGTTAACAAGAACGAAATTTGTTTATCATCAATACAATATAGGCTATTCATGTTGCTATCAAAATGAAAAGTTAAGCTGGATTATCATTTGAGAAACTTCGCTGTTTCCCATATTTAACTCTTCTGATTTACCAAAGGAATAAAATAGTTCAGCCATAAGGTATCCGGCTGCTGCTCCAAACAAAATATCGGAAAAATAATGTTTGTATGCATGAATACGGCTCATTCCGACAAATGTTGCCCAGCTGTATAACAACGTTGGAGATATCCAGCGATAATCCCGATAACCCTGCGAAGACATTTCCGAGCGCATGATTGACCTGATGCGCATATTTAGATAGGAGACTGCAAAAAATGCACCCGATGTATGCCCTGAAAAGAATGATGACCGGTCTGTTATGAAATCTTTTGAAGTCCGCATTTCCATAGGCACAGATGCAATGTACGGTCTCGGACGAGTGAAAAATCCTTTGGTTAAATCGGTAACACCTTTCGTTGCAATAATCCCCGATGTATACAAAAACAAGTCCTGAAAATAGAATTTACTTTTTTGATGATTTATATGTGATAAGTTTGCTATAGTAAGAATAACTGCACCGGAAACCGGAGTAACAGCTGATCCGAAATGATTATCTAAAAAATTTGTTTTACCCGGATAAAATGAACCTCCAATAAGTTTCATCATAGCATTGTCCATGGGAAGTGTTGTACTTATTTTAGCTGTACGGGTAGTGTCATATCTTCTGAGGTAATATCCTGAAAACGACAGGGTAGCAGTACCAACGGAAATACCGGCAACATCACCAGCTGATAAAAAGCTGTCAGCCTTTGGGGAGTCATTAAACCAAAGCATGACAATTGCGAGAACAATAATGCATTTCAATAAGTTTTTCATATTTTTATCCCGGATGCTCGATGCCGATGATTTTAACATTATTCTTATACTGTTTCATGAGATAGAAAATAACAGGCTTTGAAATATCTTTTCCTTTTCGCTCCGTAAAAATTTGCAGTTCTCTTATACCACTATCAAATTGGTCAACATTTAAGACTATTTCTGTTTTTGATACGGTTGCTTCGTGGATAATTGAATTATTCTCATTTAATAATTTATAATAATAAACAGCATTGTCATCTTCAAGTCCATACTCAACAGCTAAATCATGAAATTTAATATTGATAGTTTCACTGCTTTGAGAGAGTTCCGGAAAATCAAGCGGATTGATTTTATCAAACCAGTAATTACCTATTTTTCTTTGGCGTTCTTTTAGTGTTTTTAAAAGGTATGCTTTGGCTTCAGGATTACTATATTGTCCGGCATCGATTAAAGCAATCAAATCCTCTTCTGTAAATGACATTACAATTTTAGCACCCCAATATGCATCCTGATAGGTCATCTGTTCAAATGCCGGATTGGGGATAATCGGGTCAAACTTATTCGGTTCAAAAATATCAGATTCAAAATAACCAATCGAAGAGTAGCGGGGACCAAGGGAATTCTGCCACGCCCATGATTTCAGACCGAGAGTAAAAGAGGTCACTAAAATGTCCCGTAAATCAAACATGTTTGCATAACCTTTGCGGGGATGTTTATCTCCTTTGCCGTCAGAACCGAGTATAGAACCAAAATCCATTAAATAATGTTTTAAGTAACCTTGTCCTGGTTCCCCTACATACACATCCATTGAGTTATGGTCCTTTAAATCATAATGATTTACTAATGAGCCAATAACATACAGTCCCCGAAGTTCTCTCCGATGTTCATGAGGGCACCAATCATTAGGGTCATCGTCCTTGGTTCCTTTATACATAAAAGGACCTTTAACATTTCCGATATTTAAAGATGCCAAAGAACGAATCGAACCATCGGGTTCATGGTTTACCATAGAAAGAATACTATCTATATCAGTCATTGTAAGGGGGCGTTTACCGTTTTTACCTTTAATGGTAGCACCTTTTTTAATCTCAAGCTTATCCGGATTCCAGAAGACGATTGTCTCCTGTGGTGTATTATAACCGCATGCGTAAAAATATCTGGAACCGATAGCAGCGGCAGCAGTAGCCATCTCGGCATTGAATAAAGGATCAAATTTAATGATATACTGGTCACCATGGATATCTTCAATCCAGAATCCGGGAGTAGCTCCTCCGACTTTAGGGCGGAAAACTTTCCATACACCTGATGTATCGGGACCTTTAGTTCTCTGTAAGCCTTGTTTTATCTCTTCCGGTGATAATCTTGTGTCAGGATGCCCATGCCTGTTGGTAAACCAGCTGGAGTTCGGAACCTCATCGTAGCAATTACTGTTTTTCGCCTGCGTTGGTTTTCCGGAAATTTTTCGGATATTTCTATCAATATCAAGTAGTTCAAAAAGCTGATCGGTGGTAGTTCGTTGAAAAGACAGCCAGATAAGTGAGGGTTCATCATATTCCGGTTCAGGAATTGCTTTGGTGTCATCATCTTTCCAAAAAGGACCTTCCGGATTGATATGTGGATTATGAGCACAGGATAACTGAAGCGCAATAACCATTATAAATAACAGTAGAATCAACCGTTTCATCTTACCAGACAGCTTCCATTTCTAAATACAATTTTGTTGCCTCATTGCTTTTGCCAATCTGAAAGACAGCTTTGACTTCATCACTTTTCCAGATTCGCATACCACCGCCAAATGAACTTTTCCAGTTAGTGAAGAATTCCTCATCGGTCAGATTTCCATAGACTCTTGCCTGGTCATGAAAGAGGAAAAGATCAAGAAAATCATGTATCGGATATCTATATTCAACAGAAAAGAGGGCAAAATCATTATCAACAAAACGACCGCTGGAATATCCCCGAAGGTAATCTTTACCTCCAAGCGAACTTAAGATATATATCGGTGTTGCTTTTGTGTTGTTCTTATATGCATTTAATCGATTAACTACGGCACGGAGAGCAATGATCCTATTTTTCCATAGATGCAGATACTGCCGGACATCAATTGAATATTTAGAAAATCTTAAATCATCGGAAAGACCAACACCACGGTAACGTATCAGCTGAGAAATCAGATGAGTCCCGCTTGAAGGCTGCCCTTTGTTGTTTCGAAGATCATATTCAATTTCCATACCGTATGTAATAAAACGGGAATCATCAAGATTCCCATCCGCTAAATGATAATCAGTATTTGAAGTTATCGAATCGAGATCACCGGGTAAATCGGGATTTTCTCCGTTATATAAATTTGTACTCAGATACCCAAGAATAAATGAGAAGTCTGCCTGTTCATAAGCATTATACAGTAACTGAGTTTTTACTTCTGTATTCTCCAAATTATAATTTGCGCTCATGTGAGCAACGCTTTGGTTTGATACTCCAAAGAAATCTTCTCTGGGGCGTTTTTTATATCTGAAGTAAAAATCAAAACCAAAATCTTTGGTAAAAAAATCCTTGGATCTTGTTTTGATTTGATATGACTGGTATTTATTTGTTGAATAATAAATTTTTGTTTTAAAATAATCATTTTTTGAATAAACATCCTGAAATTTAAAACTGATACCATATTTGAATCCGGCAGAAGAGTTGTATCCGGCAACCGGCGTATAAAATGCAGCCGGGCGGGGTGTTCCAATCCAGGACAGTACATTTTTCATCGGGGTATGAAATGTAATTTGTTCGATGGAAAAGTCTAAGATATAAAAGGGGAGTTTGAGTATTTCACCGGGAATATCTCCGATTATCTCGGCAGTCGTTTTTTTTACTTTTTTTGTTATCCGTACTTTAGTGGTGTCAATAACAGTCGCATGACTAACTATTGATGTAAAAGCAATCAAGCAGGAGATGAATATATATTTGGATAATTGAATTCTCATAGAATCTACACATTCTCTATGCTGAGTTCTTTTTCCTTTATCAACCTTTTATTTTCTTTACCAATCCAGAATGCGATAAAAAGCCAGATTATGACCAGACAGAGACAAACAATTGCAAAATGCTGAATCTGAAAAGTAAACCAACTTACACCTGCAAAAACTAACCCGGCTGAAAGAACATCACCAGCTCTTACAAAGAATGAGTCGATGGCAACTTTTCCTTTATATTTCTCTTCTTTTGTTGTTGGTAAAAAGAGAATGTGCCGGACTGTATTATTTAGTGAATAATCGGTAGCATTTTCAGCTGTTTTTCCCCAGCGTATAACAGCAAGTACCGGGAAAATAGCTATGCTCAGATATGTCCCGAGTGCAATAATCGGCAGTGTCATAATTGCCGTACGAACGCCAAAATATTTTAATATCCTGGAAACAACGACCAGTTGTAAAATCAATCCGACAAACCCGACGATAGAATAAAAGTCGGCATAAAATTTACCAATAAATGTTTTCTGAATATCAGGATCTGCTGATAGTTGGGGTGTAAGGTCCTGAGCTGCCTGTTCAACACCTTTTCCAAGAATATATTCTCCGGTTGTATTTACCAGATTAGTGACAAGTATCAAAAGAGCGATCATCAATAAATATCTATTGCGAAAAACAACTTTAAGTGCACCGGTTTTTTCTATCTCTGTTTTCGTTTTTTCTTTTCCCTTGTTACTTATATCATCAACATATTTTGTAATGATAAAATTTGTCAACAGGAGTGAGATAAGCAGTATTCCTGCAGAAACTAACAATAGATTAAAAATTCCAAATATACTGAGTATCGCTGAAGCAATAGTCGGACCTATCACACCGCCCAAGGAAGCACCAAAAGCAAGAAGGACAAACAACCGCTTTCCTTCTTCAGGGGTATAGATATCATTTGCGAAGGACCAGAACTGCGCTATTATCATTAGAGAAAATATGCCGACCCAGAGAAAATAAGTGATTCCATTTATTCCGCCAAGAATGAGATGTGACAGATAAAACAGAACAAAACAAGATACAAAAAATAAAGTTACTGAGTTTATGAGTTTCCTGCTGCTCAATTTTGAAACTAACCATCCAAATATCTGTACAACTCCGATTAGTAAAAAGACCTGAATAACTGAAGCATAACTTTTTATTTCGGCACCACCGGGACTATCGAGAATTAAAGGTTCACGTACAACTTTGGCAATCAGGTAAGCTGTTAAAATCAAAAAGATGTTTAATGACATCAAGAGAGCTTTTGTACCCTCTTTTGCTTTCACTTCAGTAAATAAGGATAGAATTGATTCAAGACGATTTTTGTTACTGCTATTTTTCATCAATTAACCTAATCTCTTTAATATCATAGACATATATACTGCATACTACTTAAGAAATCAATTTGAATTTATAACTGAGAAATTAAGAAAAATTGAATGTTTAATTGATAAATATATAGGACCGTTAGTCATACTAATACAGTATCGGTTTTTAAAGAGACAGAGCTTTCAGCTCTGCCTCTTTGTTAAATACTACTATTAGATAATTTTATCTTTGTTTCGATGTACTATGTAATAAAGTGACGGAACGATCACCAGAGTCAGGAATGTCGAAGTAATCAATCCACCCACCATCGGTGCAGCGATTCGCTGCATTACTTCTGAACCGACTCCATGACCAAGCATTACCGGCAGCAATGCCAGAATTGTCGTAGCAACAGTCATTATTTTTGGCCGGACTCTGTCAACGGCACCTTCGATTATAGCTTCTTTTAAATCAGCATCCGATTGAAGCTGATTATTTATCTCCCTCTGTTTTTTGGCTGAATTGAGATACATAATCATCACTACTCCGGTTTCTGCCGCTAAACCGGCAAGTGCAATAAAGCCGATATATACCGCAACCGATGTGTTGTACCCGAGCAGATAAATCAGCCATATACCGCCAACCAATGAAAATGGAAGTGACAGCATCACAATCAAGGTATCAGATATCCTTCTGAAATGGATATAGAGCAATGCTATGATAACAAACAATGCCAGCGGTATTATGACTTTCATTTTTGTAGCTACCGCCTGCATATTTTCATACTGTCCCCGACCAAACTAATGAATATCCCTGTGGTAAACTGATATTATTGACGACCTGCTCCTGAGCATTTTCTACAAAAGTTCCAACATCGATATCTTTCAAATCAATAAAAACCCAGGCTGTCGGGCGGGCATTTTCTGATTTAATCATCGCGGCACCTTTTGTGAATCCGATAGAAGCAATCTGTCCTAAGGGAACATTGCGTCCATCCGGTGCGGGAATGATGATACGGGCAATCTCTTCAGGATTATCTCGCAGTTCTCTTGGATAGCGAACCAACACAGATATCCGTTCCCGACCTTCTATGTTGTCGATGACTTTCATTCCGCCAACGGCAGCCATGAGAGCTTCATTGATATCGCCGGGAGTCAACCCATAAGCGGCAGCCTTGAAACGGTCGATATCAATATCAAGATAATTACCGCCGGTAATCCGTTCACCATAAACAGAGCGAATATTGGACATTGTTTTGACTTCTGTTTCGATTCTTTGGGCGATGTTATTCAAACTATCAAGATTCGGTCCAAGAATTTTAATTCCAACTGGAGTCTTGATTCCGGTAGCAAGCATGTCAATACGGGTACGAATTGGCATCGTCCAGGAATTTGTCAAACCGGGGAACTGTACAGCAGCATCAAGTGAATCAATGAGCATATCCGGTGTCAGTCCCGGACGCCATTCCTCTTTCGGTTTGAGCATTATCGTCGTTTCAAGCATCGTCAATGGAGCTGGATCAGTTGCTGTTTCAGCGCGACCGGCTTTCCCGAATACATTTTCGACTTCGGGAAATGTTTTAATAATCCGATCAGTTTGTTGCAGAAGTTCCCGAGCCTTTTCAACCGACATACCGGGGAGGGTCGTCGGCATATATAGCAGATCACCTTCATAGAGTGGGGGCATAAATTCAGAACCGATTTTTGATATCGGGATGATTGATATAACTAATAAGATAAATGCCGCGATTACTACCAGCCATCTGAATTTTAAGGCAATATTAATGAGTGGACGATAGAGTAAAATTAAAAAATTTGAGACCGGATGCTTTTTCTCTGACCTGATTTTACCTTTTAATACCAAAACGACCAGAGCCGGTACAATGGTAATCGAAAGGAGTGCTGAAGCTGCCATTGCAAATGTTTTTGTATAGGCAAGCGGTTTGAACAGCCTACCAGCTTGTCCTTCAAGCGCCAGAACCGGAAGGAATGAAACGGTAATTATCAGTAATGAGAAAAAGAGAGCCGGACCAACTTCTTTGGTTGCTTCAAGGATTGCTGTATTTCTTGATTCACCTTCTTTTAATCGCTCCAGATGTTTATGTGCATTTTCCACGGTGACAAGCGAAGCATCGACCATTACACCGATAGCGATGGCGATTCCTCCTAAAGACATGATGTTTGCATTGATACCTAACAAATACATAATCAAGATTGATAATGCGACCCCGGCTGGTATTACTATCATCGCAACCAAAGTAGACCGTACATGGAGAAGAAACAGCAGGATAATCAGAACAACAAAAATCATCTCTTTAATTAAGGTTACCGTAAGATTTTCTGTTGCACGATTTATCAAATCAGTACGATCGTAGACCGGATGAATCTGAACCCCTTCGGGTAAATTGTTCTGAAGTTCATCAATTCGTTCTTTAACTTTTTTGATAACTTCTCGTGCATTTTCGCCATAACGCATCACAATGATGCCACCAACGGTTTCACCTTCGCCGTTATTTTCAGCAATACCGCGGCGAATGTCGGGACCTAAGTGAACATCAGCAACCGAGGAAAGTAAAACTGGCGGGGCATCTTTCGATTTGTGTATCGGAAGATTCCTGAGATCATCTAAATCACCGATATATGCCTGACTTCGCACCATAAACTCGGTTTCACCGATTTCAATCAGCTTTGCACCGGTTGCAGAAGTGGATTTTTTTACAGCCATCAGGACATGTTTTAATGGAATGTTATAGTGCTGCAGTTTGCGGGGATCGACTTCAACCTGATATTGACGGACAAACCCTCCAACCGAAGCGACTTCAGATACTCCTGCAAGAGCTGAAAGTTCATATTTTAAAAACCAGTCCTGCAAGGAACGCAATTCAGCTAAATCCAGTTGATTGGTTGTATCAGTTAAAATATATTGGTAAACCCAGCCGACACCGGTTGCATCAGGACCAAGTTTTGGTTTGGCGGTAGCCGGTAAATTATCGGTCAGTTGCGAAAGGTATTCGAGTACACGGCTTCGTGCCCAGTAAATATCGGTGCCGTCTTCAAAAATTATATATACAAATGATGTTCCGAAATATGAGAAGCCGCGAACATTTTTTGCTCCGGGAACTGACAGCATTGCTGTAGAGATTGGAAAAGTAACCTGATCTTCAACAACTTGCGGAGGTTGCCCGTTATAATCGGTTTGTATAATTACCTGAACATCCGATAAATCCGGTATGGCATCAATAGCAATATTATCAATCGCCCAAAATCCGAGGGCAAGAATTGCTATGGTCATCCAGAGAACCAGCCATCGGTTTTTAATCGAAAGTTCGATTATTCGATCAATCATTCGAAGCTCCCGGTTTGTACTCAATCAATTTCATGTTACATTTTGGACATACACCCGGTTCCTGTGAAACGGTACCGCAACTCGGCATGGGACAGACGAAAACTGGTGCATGTTCTGTTTCGGAAATCGGTACTAGATTCATCCCGCAGTCGGCACATTTGCCGGGACCATAGTTCAGGATATGACTATGGGACGCCATCGGACAGGTATGGATATTATACGGATCTGTATTGACAGCAGCTGTAGAGTCCTTGGTAGCTGATTTTCCTGGTTGCTTCGCAGAAGTATTACTATCTTTTGAATGTTCATGTGATGTGTAGCTTTCAGGTTTATATTCGATGAGTTTCATATTACATTTTGGACAAACACCCGATTCCTGCGAAACGGTACCGCAACTCGGCATCGGACAGACGAAAACAGGTGCATGTTTCGTTTCAGTAATTGGCACTAAATTCATTCCGCAGTCAGCACATTCACCCGGTCCATAGTTCAGAATATGACTGTGTGATTCCATCGGGCAGGTATGGATATCATAAGGGTCTGTCTTTTCGGTATCGATTGACATCTTAGCTTTGTTTTCAGTCGCTTCACTGTTTGCCATTTGTGAATGTGATTTGTGGTCATCAGAAGTTTTTGTACTTGCAGAATGGTTATGCATCTCTGAACTGCTGATAGATTCACTCAGGCGTGACTCACTATCAATTAAAAATTGTCCTGAAGTAACTACATTGTCACCTTTAGCAAGCCCGCTTTTAACTGCCACCATGTCGTTCATTCCAACAACACCTGTATTAATTTCACGAGCTTTGTATGAATTTTCACTGTCAGCTATATAGACAAGTTGCCGTTTACCTGAGTTGATAACTGCTTTTCGTGGAATTGCAAGAACCGAATTTACATCAGATTGACCAAGAGTAACTTCAGCATACATTTCCGGCTTTAGTAAGAAATCTCCGTTTTGAATCGTGAGTCTTATTTCAAGCTGTCCGTTTTTATCTATAATCGGGGAGATATAGGAAATTTTCCCTTCAATCTGTTTCCCCGGTAAACCTGGAATTACAATCTGTCCCGATTGTTTTAGGGTAATATGCGGGATATCCTGTTCGTAAACCTGAGCTTCTACCCATACTGAAGAGATATCAACGATGTCAAACAGAACAGAATTCGGGTCAACTCTATTACCGTCATTTATATTTTTATTTTGTACAAAGCCATTTGCCGGAGAGCGAATAATCATTGTGCGCGAGATTTCACCGGTTCGTTCAATTTCTGCTATCTGCTCATCGGATATATCCCAGTTTTTTAATCTTTGACGAACTGTTTCAGCTAATCTCTGCATCGATTGATTTTCCGGTTTTGCCAGTGCAACAAGTAGTTCTTTTTGGGCGGTGACAATCTCCGGAGAATAGATTTCAAAAAGAGGCTGATTTTTAAAGACCTGTTCACCGACTTCCGAGACAAACAGTTTTTCCACCCATCCTTTTGTTTTGATTGTAACTTTATAATGATTTGGATCGGGTACGACAACTTTTCCAAATGCACTTACAGATTTTTGTAGATTATATTTTGCAACAGCTGTAGTCACCAGACCCATATTCTGTTTTGTTGCCGGATTTATTTTTACCGTTCCGGTTTCTGAACCACTGTCTCTTTTTGGAGTCAGCTTCATATTACAAATAGGGCAGATCCCCGGTTTATCACTGATTATATCAGGATGCATACCGCAGGTGTAGAGTTGAACTTCAGATTGTTCAGATGTGAATTCAGCAGCATTCGAAGTTGGCAAAACAAAGTAGGCTGCAGTAAAACCTAGTCCGAGACATAGTACTGCTATCATTATTGTTTTCATCTTATTCTCTTTCATATGATGTTCCAGCTACTTCTGTCAAAGCAGCTTTTGATTGGTGATATTGTTTTAGTAAGTTCAGGCGTTCAATTTTGATTTCAAATAGTTCTTTTTGGGCTGCTAACAACGCATTAAAATCAACTTGCCCAACTTCATAGGCAATTTCGGCTGATTCAGCAGCAGCATTTGCTTCCGGAATAATTGAGTTGTCATATTCCCGGATACTTTTCATTTCAGTATCAAGTTGTGATTCAAGTTCAGTTGAGCGGGCAAGCAATAAGTTTCGTACAGAGTTTTCCTGTTCCTTTGAACTGATTATCATCTGATTGGCTGCTCTGAGTTTATTATCCTGTTTTTTGTTAAACCAGAGAGGGAGTGTAAATCCGACTTTAAAAGAAAGAAAGTCAGCTCCTTTTACCGGGTCACCGGTGACATGTTCCCGTAGCCGATAATCAACTCCCAATACAAAATCAGGGTAATAGTTGTTGTGTGATATTTTTTTGTTATACTTCGAAAACTCAACACCTAATGAAGATTTGTACAGATACGGACTTTTATCGATAGTGATTAGAGATTCTGTATCTTCATATGGCTCAGCAAGTGTCGGAGTAAGGTTTTCAGGGAGTAAAAAGTCATTTGCTAATTGTCTCAGCTTTACCAGAGACTTGTACTTATTTTGTTTTATGTTCAGCAATTTAACTTTCACTCGGGAATACAGCGAACTAATCCGAAGCATATCCTGAGCAGGAGCATCACCGTTGGCGTATTTGATTTCCGAAGTATTTCTGGTTGCTTCTAATAAATCCAGAAAATCCTCAATAATAGGTATAGATAAAGCAAAGAATGAATATTCAGCATAGGCATCAGTAACATTCTTTATTATCTGATTTTTTAATATATTTGTTTGAGTTTCAGAAATCTGCGTATTTATGTCTGCAAGTTTTCTTTCGTTACTCAATTTACCCAGCCAGGGTATTTTTTGAGATATGCCTATATTTATTCCGGACATCGGGGTTTCATCAAATGCGAAGGAATTTACCGGAAGATTCAGTAAACCTACATTGATGCTCGGGTCGGGGAGAGAACCGGAGGCGTGAGATTTATATGCAAACGACTTACTCATGCTCTCGGAAGCTTTTATCTCCGGATTGTTTTTTAAAGCAATATCTATCAGTGAATCCAGAACCACCTGTTGTGCATTGCTATTTTGAAATGTTATCAAAAATAGGAGCGTAACAGGAAGAACCAGCCATGAAATTTTCATAGCAATTATTCTCCATTTCAAATGATAATTAGATTAATTGGACGGTGATACTTTAGATAGTATCAAAGAGAGATATTAAATTAAAAAGAAGCGTTGATGACATAGAGTGGAGGTGAAAAATCATCCGGTGGCGAAACTCCTGAAGGAGCTGCATAATGATAAACCTGGGGTTGATAGTATACCAACTCTTTATCAGTTGCTATATCTTTATTTAACTGAAAGTCTGAACGAGTATCGACAACTTCAACTGGCTGATTGGGGATAACAGGTATATCGGAAAGTTTGCAATTGCAGTCGCGGGTAGTTTCTTTTGTCTTTTCGATCGGTTGTGCACAACATCCTTGACATGGACCATCACAACAACTGCAGGATTCCATAACTTCAGAAGCGTTAACCTCCGGCGTTGTTAACCATGGGCTTGCCACTAAAAGCAATGCCACAACCAATAATGTATAAATTCTAAATTTTATCATAAACCATATTTAATATATCATATTTTGTTATCTTTTCAACAATTATCGGCCGATTCAGTTCCAAATCATAGCTTTTTAGTAAAAATAATAGCAAATAAATATACTATCTTCTTGTAAATCAATGTTTTATGAATATGTGGTAAATGTTTTTTACCCCGGATTTCAATATTTATCTCTATTTTGATATATCAAGTCTTGACAGTAATGAGGAATTTCCCGATATTAGTAATGTGCATATGCACATAAATAATTAAGGAAATTAACGATGCCCCGACCGCACAAAAAAAGATATTGCCGGCGATACCGCGAAAACAGGGTTTATAAACCGCAGGGTATACCGATGAGAACGATTGGTGAGGTTGAAATTCCGCTTGATCAGTTTGAGGCGATGCGCTTAGTCGACCATCAGGGGTATGATCAAACGGAAGCAGGTGATATTATGGGCATTTCCAGGGGAACTATTCAAAGACTTTTACAAGCCGGACGCAGTCAGCTTATAGATGCAATGCTTACAAATTCGGCAATCCTCATAAAGTTAGAAGAAAGTGAGAAATAATATGTTAGTATGTATTCCAACAAGTAGTGGTGAAGGGCTTAATTCCAGATTGTTTGGACATTTTGGTTCATCACCGTTTTTTACATTATATAATACTGATACCGAAGAGGTGCAGGTGATTGAAAATAGAAACTCCCATCATTCTCACGGGACGTGTCATCCGATGAATCAATTATGTATATACAAAATTGATACAGTTCTCTGTAATGGAATGGGAAGAAGGGCGGTTGAAGCTCTTAACGCCGAAGGAATTGAAACAAAAATCTCTGAATCTGAGTCTGTCCAACAGGCGATTGCTGATTTGCAAAACGGTAAAACTCTTGACATCGATCCGTCAAAAGCATGTCGTGGTCATGGACAACATCAGGATCATAATGAAAAAGATGTCTCGGTACAAGATCAAGGTTTCAGAACCGGACAGGGTCGGGGAATTGGACGGGGACAAGGTATAGGAATTAACCGTGGCCGTGGGCAGGGAAGGAATCAAGGTAGCGGCGGTAAAAGGTGATGTATCGGATAAATATATGAGATTAGATGAAAGAATTTGACGAAGTAAATACGTTTAAATCATTCATTTAGTTATTTATAGATGCTGCAGAATCTACAGTCTTTTTGTATGCTTCACCGATTTTAAGATCTTCTTTTAGGATGTGATCCTGGATCCAATGCTTTAAAAAGTTAAGCAAATCCATTGCATTAAACTGTTCATTATTCTTGAGTTTGAGCAGTATCTGTGCCATTTCATTCAACAAGTCTCGATGCAGTTTTTGGTGTCGCTTGTATTCTTCAAAATTAATCTGTTTTTGAATTTCCTCTTCATCCGCAAAATGTTCTTGAGTATATTCTACCAGGTCTTTTATCGTTGCTCCGACAATTGGATTATTCAACCCAAATTTAAGTGATTGCCTGAGTCGTTCGAACAGATCAAAGAGTTTTCGGTGTTGACGATCTATTTTCTCCACGCCGGTTTTGTAGATTTCATTCCAATATAAGTGTTCCGACATTGCAGACCTCAATAATATTATAGTTCACATTATCTATTCTTATCTTATCATATTATCGGTAGAAAGTACCGGGAGTTTTACTCGGTTTATTTCTAAGAATTCTTCAAAAGTAGAATAATTCCCTTTGCACATATCTTGTTGTCAGGTATATTTCGATTTGCAGTTTTCCGGGTTTGGAATACCGGGTAGGATACTAACTTTTAAATTTGAGAAAAATGGTCACTTCAAAACCAAACCAGAGCAGCGTAGAATCAAGGCTTCAATCTGCTCTGATAAAGAAATCAGAAACAGGTAATCAGTTAATAAATCTCTCCGGAGATTATGATTATTTGAGCGAGGGATATTACCTCTCCCAGGACTATGAACATCGCGGTCAGCCGATAAAACCGACTTGTAAAGATATGCTTGATGCTTACGTCCCACCTCTGTTTCTGGAAAAAGCAAAAATCGCCGGTCTTCCGGTTGCTGAGTATTATCTGAGTAATGGTTATTTCGAACCACCTGTGATTGTTGACCCGATTAATCCGTTTACGTTAAAAGGGAAGATCGTCTATAAAAGCGGTCGGGTAAAAAGTATCGCTAAGTCTTTAACGAGAAACTATACCTATGCTGTCTGTTGCCAGGAGTTAACCGAAGGTTGTAAAATTAAATATTTCAATTCGGTACTGGGCTGGTCATCACAAATACAGTTTCAGGAATTTTCCAGGAATGTCTGGGAGGTTTTTTCAATCCCGCTTGCCAGAGTCAGGGTCATTATCACAGCTGATGAAAAATATCTGCTTAGTGATATTGCTCCGCTTTTTATTAAAGATCTGACCAAGACCGAACTCAAGCATTTGAAAGGATGTGTCGTATGGGACAGTTAGGGATTTATGTCGAACGGTATACGATTTCATCATCGGAAGAGATGAACGCACTTATGCGTTTGAGTCAGGTAGCCCGAAAGCTTGGTCACCGGGTTGATTTTTTGTTTCGGGCTGATATGTACAAAATTCCGGAATATGATGCACTTTATATTCGGGCTCTAACCGATCCGTTGAACTCCGCATATGTTGCCGCAAGAACGGCTGAAATGCATAATGTCAAAGTAATTGATGACCCTGATTCAATCAGGATCTGCTGTGACAAAGTGAACATGTACGAGCATCTGATAACTCATGATGTCCCGATTCCTGATACGCGGGTTATTGGCCGTGAAGAGATTACGGTTGAAAAAGCAAAGGAGCTGTTTGCTATTCTCGGTAAACCGATTATTCTGAAAGCACCAAACAGTAGTTTTTCACGGTATGTCGAAAAAGCCTCGACAGTTGATGAGTTTGTTAAAGTTGCTAAACGGTTTGTCCGAAGAGCGGATAGAATCGTTGCTCAGAGATTTGTGAAATCCGCCTTTGACTGGCGTGTCGGTATCTTAAATGATGAAGTGTTATATGTCTGTCAATATACGATACCAAAAAAACACTGGAAGATACTGACTCATTTGTCAGATGGACGGACTGTTGATGGTCCTGTGAAAGGAATACCGATTGATAAAGCACCAGAAGGGTTATTGGAATGTGCACTCAAAGCTACCGGTTCTATTGGCACCGGCTTGTACGGTGTTGACTTAAAACAGACCGATAACGGATTTATTGTAATCGAAGTAAATGATAATCCGACTATTAATGCCGGAGAAGAGGATCAGGTTAACTCGGATCTGTATGAACGCTTAATCCGCTACCTGCTCGATATAAATAATGAAAAGTAAAACTACAATACGTCTTGCTACGGAACATGATCTTGCTGCTTTGTTAAAAATTGAACAGGCCGCATTTACCAAAGATCAATTCAGTGAAGATCAGATTTCATATCTTTTGACGGACTCCCGTGCAACAAATCTGCTTTTGGAATATAAATCGGAAGCTGCAGCATCGGCATCTCTTGTCTGGCGGAAATCGAATAAAAATGCACGTTTATATAATATCGGTGTAGACCCGGTATTTCAGGGAAAAGGTTTCGGGAACATTTTATTAAAAGAGTGTGAACGTGAGGCAATCAGACGGGGATGTGACAAAATTGTTCTTGAAGTTCGGGAAGGGAATCATCATGCTGTGGAATTTTATAAAAACCATGGCTATACTTCTGTGCGTCGACTGAAAGATTATTACGGAAAAGGTGAATATGGTATCAAGATGTCGAAAGATCTTGTAAATAATCTACCCCTGAAGGTAATGCTTCCAATCCCTTACTTTCCTCAAAGTCTTGAATTCACTTGCGGTCCTGCCTGTCTGATGATGGCTCTTAAATATTTCGAAAAAGAGATAGAATTTAACCGGGCTCTTGAGCTTGCATTATGGAAAGAATCGACGTTGATTTTTATGACATCCGGTTTCGGCGGGACCGATGGGTATGGTCTTGCACTTTCAGCATTAAAACGGGATCTTGATGTTTTTATGGTAATGTCTATGGATGCAACACCTCTGTTAAAGTCGGTCAGGCGTCCGGAGAAAAAAGAAGTTATGCGGATTGTTCATAATGATATGAAGCAAAAAGCAAAAGAAAAAGGATTAGGCTGTGCGTTTTACGAGTTCGGGATTGAAGAGATAATCTCAGCTTTATATCAGAACAAAATCCCTATCGTGATGATAAGTACTTACCGGCTGACCGGAAGCAAAGTTCCTCATTGGGTTATTGTCACAGGGTTTGATTTGGAACATCTGTTTATTCATGATACAGATATTGAATCTTATAGATCGAAAGCTAAAGCAAAAAATATAAAAATAAAAAAAAATGATTTCCTGAAAATGACCCGGTATGGTCAGGAAGTCTACCGCTGTATGCTGTTAGTGAGTGAAAAATCAGGATAGGTATAGTATTTTTTGTTGGTTAGTTTTCCATTGAATGCGTATTATAGTTTATGCGTCTCTCATCATTTCTCACACTAATTTTAACAATGATCTTTTTTGCATCGAATTCAATATTTTGCAGACTTGCTCTGGCAACTGATGCCATCAGCCCCGGACTTTTTACATCGATCCGATTAGCTTCAGGGATGCTTATGCTGCTTCCGTTGATTCTTTTTCAAAAGCGTCTTCATGGAACAATCATCGGGACAAAACAGCAGGATCATAGACTTCTTTCAATCAAAATTGAGAATTTCTGGCAGCCGTTGATGCTGTTTGGATATGCAATTTTCTTTTCTTATGCATATGTTCAGCTTGATGCAGCCATTGGAGCACTTGTATTATTTCCGACAGTACAGATTACAATGATGGCGGTTTCAATGTTTCAGGGAAACAGAGTCAGCTTTATAGAACTAACAGGATTTTTAATCTCATTTGTCGGTTTGATTTATCTCTTGTTACCGGGAATTTCAGCTCCACCATTACAGGGAACATTATTGATGGCCGGTTCCGGAATCTGCTGGGCAGTCTATTCTCTCTTAGGACAGAAAGTAACCGAATCAATTTTGGCAACATCCCGTAACTTTCTGTACACGCTGCCAATGGTGATAATACTCCTTATAGTTATTTTTATAAATCCAGTAGATTTAGACTCAGAGTCTTTTAATCTTTCCGGTATCTTGCTTGCTGGAATATCGGGTGCCCTTGCCTCAGGTATCGGTTATGTTCTCTGGTACATTTCCCTTAAAAATATCACCACAACCCAGGCATCAATCTCGCAACTCGCCGTACCGGTTCTGGCTGCTGTCGGAGGTATAGTCTTTTTAGGTGAGCAGGTAACAAACCGTCTGATAATTGCATCTATCCTGATTCTTGGTGGAATCTTTATGACAATTTTCACAAGAAAAAAGTAACTGAAGAGATAATCATTTAATATAGGTATATTTGGTCAATTTTATTGTTGGCAATTGCGTTATAGCTGTTATATTAACATCTACTGGAATAATAAAGGGATAATATATATATTTCTATGTCAGAATTTGAAGACGATAACACACAGATGCATGTACCATTGACCAAAGGTACGATGATTGCTCACTATCGAATCGAAAAAAAGATCGGTGCCGGCGGGATGGGCGAGGTATATCTTGCTGATGATACAAAGCTGAACCGTAAGGTTGCTTTAAAGTTTATGCCGAACCATCTGGCAGCAAACGAAGAACTCCGTCTCAGGTTCACCCGCGAGGCGCAGGCAGCAGCGAAACTTGAACATCCCAATATAGTTACAATTTTTGAAGTTTCCGAACATGAGCAACGTCCATTTATTGCTATGCAGTATATCAGCGGAAATACATTCCATCATTATTGTTATGAAGAAAAACTATCTTTAGATAAAATTGTTGATCTGATGATTCAGGTTGCGGACGGACTTGCAAAAGCACACAAGAGCGGAATAACTCACCGGGATATAAAATCGGTTAATATTATAGTAAACGATGAGTTCCGAGCAAAAATATTAGATTTTGGTCTGGCAACCATCCAGGGAACCGAAGAGCTAACGAAAGCAGGCTCTACACTTGGAACATTTGCCTATATGTCGCCGGAGCAGGCTGAGGGGAAAGAGGTTGATCATCGGTCTGACATCTTTTCTTTCGGTGTGGTGATGTATGAATTGATATCCGGGAAAGCACCTTTCAAAGATTCAAATGATGCCGCTACTCTTCAGAATGTTTTACATAAAAAACCGGATTCGGTGCAGACATATAATTCAGAAATACCGTATGCCTTGCAGGAGATCGTCGAAAAATGTCTGCATAAACAGAAAACAGAGAGATTTCAATCAGCTCAGGAACTTTCCAAGGCATTGCGTGCTGTTGCCATGCAGACAAAAAATAAAAAGACAATAACAGATGAAAGCCCATCAATTGCGGTACTTCCTTTTGCAAATATGTCAACCGATCCGGAAAATGAGTTTTTTGCTGACGGTCTTACAGAAGAGTTGTTAAATGTTCTTGCAAAAATCCCGGAACTTAAAGTCACCGGTCGGACATCATCGTTTGCATTCAAAGGGAAACAGGAAGATTTAAGAGGAATCGGAAGTAAACTTGGTGTGTCAACAATCTTGGAAGGCTCGGTTCGCAAATCCGGCAATCGGGTACGCATAACCGCCCAGCTTGTGAAAACAACCGACGGTTTCCATCTCTGGTCGGATACCTACGACCGGGTAATTGAAGATATTTTTGCCGTTCAGGATGAAATCGCTGCAGCTGTTGCTGAAGAGATGCATGTGACACTACTTGGTAAATCAAAGATTATTGAACCGACTTCACCTGAAAGCTATGAACTGACCCTTAAAGCACAGCAATTAAGTTATTCCTGGACTGTATCCACAATGAATGAAGCAATATCGTTGTACGAACAGGCGATTAAAATAGATTCTGAAAATGCAAAAGCCTGGGCAGGTTTGGGACGAGTTTATTTTGTCCAATGTGCTTATGGTTTTGATGACCACGAAACAACATATCGAAATGCAAAAAAAGCTGTTATGAAAGCACTGGAGTTTGATAATCAGTTAGCAGATGCATACGAAGTTCTCGGTTGGATTCGGTTATCACTTGAATATCATTTTGATGAAGCGAATGTTGCTATGAAAAAAGCGCTTGAATTAGCTCCGAATGATTGTCGGATAGTCAGTAGCGTCGGTGCGTTTAAAGGAATGCTTGGGGAGTCTGCAGAAGCTGAGAAATTACTGGCGAAGGCAGAGGAACTGGATCCTTTAAACCCGGAAGTATATATGAGCATAGGGAGGTTTTATACTATTGTAAATAAGTTTGATGAATCTCTTGAAGCTTTTCACAAAGCATTAAAATTAAGTCAGGGAATGGCTGGAATATATACATGGATCAGTGGGATATTGTATATTCAGGGGAAATATGAAGAGTCTTTAAAATATGCAAAGCTTGAAGAATCTGAAGGGCATCGTCTGCAGGCTTTAGCTATATCATACTTTGGATTGGGAAACAAAAAGGAATCAGATGCTGCTGTTGAGACTATGTTAAACATGCCGAATGCTGATGCATGGGCGTTTCAGTTAGCTATGATATATGGAGAAAGAAATGAAGTGGATAAATCTTTTAAGTGGTTAGAACGTGCCTACCGTGATAGAGACGCCGGACTTCCACAGCTAAAGGTTGCTTTTTATTTTAAAAATCTTCACTCCGATCCTCGTTGGCCGGTTCTTTTGAAAAAGATCGGTTTTACTGAATAAAAAAACCGGCTCGCATAAGCGCACCGGTTTTCTTTATATACTAATAATCTAAAATATCAAATTAGTAATTACGACGGAAGTTGTTTCCACCACCACGACGATTGTTATTGTCTGTACGTGGTTTGGCTTCGTTCACGTTAAGTGTGCGGCCATTGACTTCTTTACCGTTTAATGCGGTAATAGCTTCAATAGCTTCACTTTTCTGTGCCATTTCGATAAAACCAAAACCTTTTGGTCTACCGTCATATTTGTCTGTAATAATACTTACAGAAGTTACTTCACCAAAACTGCCGAACTGTTCGCGCAGCTGATCTTCAGTTGTGTCAAATGACATATTGCCTACATAGATTTTCATTCTATGCTCCTTAATAATTGCTTATCCCAAACATACCTTTGATAGATATCACCGGTATTCCGGATAAAGTTTTGTGCGCCTGATTGCGCCGGAAATTCGAGATTAAGCTTTTATCGGAGGTTGTGAATACAGAACAAGGCTACGAGAAAGTTGAACTCAAATTACATTTACATTTAAATATATCGGTTATAAATTCAAAACCTACTGTTATTTTCATAAATAGTAAAAAAAAAGATAAAAGATACTTATCTGAGAAGGGTGACAGCTAATAGGGTGTAAGCTGTTGAACAGGTACAACTAAACAAAAAAGGACAGGGATTATACCTGTCCTTTAACTATCTATACGCTAGCAGGGCGTTATTTCTGTATTTTTAGCATATCTGCCATACCGAATGCGTTATAGATTCCATTCGTCATTTTGTCGGCAGCTTCATTATACTGTTTAATCGGGTCACCCATTCCGAGACCATCGACTACTGTTCTGAATGGTCGCTTCCCGGGTTGTTCTTCTATTACGGAAAAGATTGCATCGGCAACCATTTGTGGGTTAGGTGCATTTTCACCAGCATAGTTTTTTTCAAAAGCAGCAATCTGTTGTTCAGGGCCGTTTGCAAGTTCACCATAAGATTGTGATCGCATAGCATCGGCAGGTTTTAAGATACGTGCAGTGAAATCTGTACCAAAACCACCCGGCTCAACAAGTACTGATTCGATACCAAATGCAGAAAGCTCAACACGGTAGTTATCAGCCATTGCTTCAAGTGCATATTTTGATGCATTGTATGGTCCAAAGAAAGGTAAAACGAACCTTCCTAACAATGACGAGACATGTATAAGAAGTCCGGATTTTCGTTCACGCATATGTGGAAGGATCGCTCGGTTCATTCGCTGAACACCAAAAACATTGATGTCAAAAAGATTTTTCCAGTCATCAATCGTAAATGATTCCTGTAATCCACTTACACCTACACCGGCATTATTTACAAGAACATCAATATGACCGACTGCAGCGAGCGCATCTTTCACTCCCTTTTCTACAGATGAATCATCGGTGACATCAATACTGATTATATGAGCACCTTTAGCTTTCAACTGATTAGAAAATTCTTTGTTTCGACTTTCCGGGTCACGCATGGTTGCAATTACCGTATGACCTTTTTCAAGTAGTGTTTGTGCAGATAAGAGTCCAAAGCCGGAGCTTGAACCTGTAATGAGAATGTTTTGACTCATTGTTTCTCCTTTTAATATTTGTTAATTAACAGTATAACTTTTCTCCTCATTTATTGTTCCTATCATCAGAGAAAAATAATAAAAAAGAACGGGTATTGAACCTGATCCTTACTTGAAGTAATTGGTATGAGATACCTGTAGAGTTATTTAATTTTTACATCAATCTGTTTCGGTTTGACTTCTTCTTTTTTCTCAAGTTCGATTGTCAGAATACCGTTTTTGTATTAAGCGTTTATATTTTCAGTTTTTACCGAATCAGGCAATGTAAACTGTCGCTCAAACTGACTTTTAATTGTCAAATCAGCATGCCGTTTTGACAATTCATCCTTTAATTAGTAATAATGGACTAAATTTAGTAATTATCAGCAAAATAGCTTGACCCTAACTATATATGTTATATGATGTAAGGGATAAAAACAGGGAAAGAAAAACCCGTTTATGTGTAAAAATAACAGGAAATGCTTATAATTTAAGGAAAAAGAAAATTGTCCGACTCTACATATATGGGATTTGCAGTTAAAGATTGTACATTAATAACAAGAATGGCAGGAGTTAGAGAAGCTCTCAATCTGAGAGAACTTGAAGAACGGGTGAAAAACTGCCCGGATGAATCACTCTTTCATCATTTTTGTGAAACGGTCATACGACCGACTTTTGATTATCCTGAATATACTAATGATTTTGCTTTATGGGCAGGAGCTGAGCTTCGGGATAAAAAACTTGCCGAACGGCTTTCGCTTATCAATCCGTATAAAACTGAATCTTTTGATGAACTTCGCCAGCAGCTTATAGATATTCTTCAGGAGCGGCTTGGGGAAATCGATCATATCCCCTGGGCACCGAAAGGAAGAGCGTTTCAGTTCATGCAGGCAGCGACAGTTGTTTTTGATACTGGTATAGTTCTGGAATCAGCCGGAGATCTCTGCACTAAAATGTCTGAATTCTCTCTTGGTTCAATATATTATCATTTTGTTGAAGCCCGCCGGAGAACTGATTCACACGCAGATGATTTTACCGCCTGGCTTTTAGAGACCGGTGAAGATGTAGAGGACCTCGTTGCATCGTTGCGAATGATAGATTTTTACTTTATGACCCTTGCGGAACTCCGCAGTACACTGACAGCTATAACATCGAATTTTATGAAAAATTATCAATATGGAAAAAACATTACAAAATTATGAATCAATAATCGGCACGGTTGCGACTTCGAAACTTCGTCAGGTCGCCCGCGATCTCAAAGGTGCATCGGTCGTACACGTCAATTCGACTAAAGAAGGCGGTGGAGTTGCTGAAATCCTTTTCTGGATGATTCCGCTGATGAACGAACTTGGGATGGATGCATCATGGGAAGTTCTGAATGGTAATGCCGATTATTTTAATACGACAAAAACTTTTCACAACGGCTTGCAGGGAAATAAAGTCATCCTTTCTGAAAAGATGATAAAAGCATACGAGGATACAGTTGAGGAAAATGCCGAACGCCTGCGTGAAAAACTTGCTGATGCTGATATTGTAGTTATCCATGACCCCCAACCAGCGTACTTACATCAATTAGTACCGGAGAAAAAAGGTAAATGGATCTGGCGTTGTCATATAGACGCTTCCCATCCGAATCGTCAGGTATGGAATTATCTGCGATCAAAAGTAAATGATTACGATGCCTCAATTTTTTCTATGCCAGATTATGCCCAGCGTCTGGATCATCCACAGTTTATTATCGCTCCGTCAATTGATCCTTTGTCGGATAAAAATATTGATCTGTCCGAACAGGAGATTTTAGATACACTGTCGAATTTTAATATCGATCCGAATCGACCGATACTTACTCAGATTTCGCGATTTGACCGGTTCAAAGACCCCATCGGTGTTATTGAAGCATTTAACCTGTTGAATGGTGCGTTTAATGCACAACTTGTATTAGCAGGCGGCGGTGCAACCGATGATCCTGAAGGTGCCGCGGTTCTCGAAGAAGTTAAGGAAGCTGCCAACGGTAATCCGGATATTCATATTCTGATGCTTCCTCCCGATGCGCATAGAATAATCAACGCTCTCCAGCGTGCCTCAGCGATTGTCATTCAAAAATCCTTACAGGAAGGTTTTGGACTGACGGTAACCGAAGCACTCTGGAAAAACAAACCGGTTATCGGCGGTAATACCGGAGGTATTCGTCTTCAGGTACATAATCATCATACCGGATTTTTAGTCGATACACCGGAAGGTGCTGCACTTCGTATCCGAAGACTTCTCTCAAATCCTGACTTGATGTACACTATCGGAAATACAGCAAAAGAGTTTGTTAAAGAAAACTATCTCTGTAACCGCCAGCTGCGGGAATATCTGACTTTGATGTTAGGTCTTCGTAAAGGACTTGCAAATCATCTTATAGCCGGTTAATTTATAACCAATGCAGCTGTTAAATCAGAACATATCGATAGATTCATTTTTTTCAAATCTCAAAGAATCAGATAACAGTATCCTGATGCTTGATTATGACGGGACACTTGCACCTTTCACTATCGACAGAGAAAATGCTCTGCCGTATGAAGGAGTTCCTGAGAGATTAGTAAAATTAATAGAGCTAACATCTTCAAAAATTATCATTGTCTCCGGTAGAGATATTGCAATGCTGAAAAAATTACTTCCACTTGACAGATATCCGGAGTTGTATGGTTCGCATGGGGGTGAATATTTTTCTGAGACTGAGGGATATACACTTTTAGCAGGTGATGATAGTAAAGAATTTATTTCAGAAGTAAAAAAATGGGCTGTTGATAATTCTTACCAAACACATTTTGAATCAAAATCATTAAGCTGTGCTTTTCATTGGCGAGGGAAGCCCACTGCTGAAATTGAAGAAATGAAATCAGCTATTGAAACAAGATGGAATCCGGAAATCAAATCTCTTGGAATGGAGATGCATAACTTTGACGGAGGTATTGAGTTTAAATTATCATCTGTCAATAAAGGGAATGCAGTAAAAAAAATCTTAGCTGAAAATGACGTGTCAAATGCAGCAATTGCTTATCTGGGCGATGATTTAACAGATGAAGATGCGTTCGAAGCTCTCGGAGATTATGGTTTAACAGTCTATGTAAATCATTATATTCGGAAAACCTATGCT
>QQUK01000350.1 GCA_008501655.1 Calditrichota bacterium | reverse complement strand
TAACTGATTTGCATACCATGCTGTTGAATCGATATCATCAGCAAGTTGATCAACTTCAAGAGCATACTCATTAAATACGGAATCCTCATCTTTAGATTCAAAATGATACTGATGCAGAGCAGCTGTGTAGTCAAATGAAATTGTAGGAAGTCCGGGAAATGGGATATCGACAATTCCGTTATATTTAATAATGGTCGGCATCCAGTATTCATTTTCGTATTTTTGAAACTCCTGATAGAAACTCATCTTTTTAATAACCGGGTTATCGAAGCCTTCATTTAAAGAGAAGTCAACGCCTGTTACCGCGTATACTGAATCAACGATCTGCAGGGTTCCGATGAATAAAGGAGTCGTATTGCTTTTTGGTTCAACCTCAAGTAGAAATACTCGATTTGAATCTATAAAGATGGTATCAAGCAGATAATAGTTATAATAATCGAGGGCATCGTTAGCTGTTGGTGATACAATCGAATATCTGCCCATATCAATTCTGTTTTTGTTGAAATTGAGAATCTCGCCGACGGTAACAAGATTATCAGCGGCATCAATGTTGGCAGATTGTTTTCGGGCGGTGATTATCTCTTTATATGTATCTGGATATTTCCAGTATCCGGTCAACTGGGTTTCGGTAAGCATAAGCATACTTATTGAATCAGCTTTTGCTGTGTCGTAGATAGCAAGTTTGGTGTAAGCATCAAAGCTGTAATTACTTAACTGTTTTAGGATGTCATCTTTTCGTTTAATGGCATTTCGTATGATTATCTGTGCTGCATCATAATTTCGTTCGTATACATTAATAGGGGATATTTCAATGAGGGCTGGATTCAGATATATAACAAGTGAATCGAGATTACTGTTAATTGTAATCTCCTCTGTGTGGGTATAAAATGCAACGTGACTGAATTTTACTGTATAAGTTCCCGGTTTCAGTTTTAAAGAGAATTCACCTTCATCGTTTGTCAAAATTGATTGGTTGGTTGTAGGTACAAGTATGGTAGCCAATGCGATAGGTTCTTTGGTATCAGCATCTTTTACAACTCCGGTTATTGTTTCCGCTTGAGTGAGTGTACTTAAAAACAAAATTAAAACTGCGCTGAAATAGTAGATTCTATTAGTCATGTATCTTCCCAACGTTTGGTTATCTCAATAATTATAATACTATTGAGAAGTTAATATATTGCGATAAAATAATGAATAAATATTTAAAATTAGTTGAAAAAAGAGTAGTCAATAAATTTTATTTATGTATATTGCTCGGGCAAAACTGGACTCATTGCCTCTATTAAAGTGAAAGTAGGGTAGTTGGTTTAGTTTATAATAGATATTAAAAATGAAACTTATCAAAGATTACATACAGCTGACTAAACCGACAATCATGTTTTTAGTCATCTTTACCGGGTCTGCAGCATTGATACTTGAGGGTTCAATGTTGTCTCGGCCGTTACATTTTTTCCTTTGTCTTTTTGCCCTTTATCTGACCGGCGGCTGTGCCAATGCACTCAATCAGTATTTAGAACGGGAGATAGACAGTAAGATGACCCGTACATCAAGCCGTCGCCCCTTACCATCCGGTCGTTTAAATTCAACCCACGCTCTTATCTTTTCGGTTTCTATCGGAGTTATCGGTGTGTTGATTTTCGGATTTTTCTTTAACTGGCTGACTGCAGGGCTTTCTTTGGCTACAATCTTATTCTATTCACTCTTTTATACATTATATCTGAAACCGAACACAGATCAGAATATAGTCATCGGCGGTATTGCCGGAGCGATGGCACCGGTTGGTTCATGGACGGCTGCTACCGGACATATGGATATCGTCCCCTGGATTATGTTTGCTATAATCTTTTTCTGGACTCCACCGCATTTCTGGGCACTTGCTCTTTTTTGTCAGGATGACTATAAAAAAGCAAAACTTCCTATGATGCCGGTTGTACGTGGTGATAAATCAACGCTGAAACAGATTCTTATATATAGTTTCATTCTGTTTGCTACCAGCCTATCGCTATTAGCTTTTGGTGCCGGCTGGTTTTATATGACGATAGCAGTGCTGTTAGGTGTTATCCTGATAAAAAAATCATACAAAGCTTTGAAGCACGGTAATGAAAAATTATTCAAAGGTTTGTTCGGGTATTCGATACTCTACTTGTTTGGTCTTTTTACTGCTATTGTAATTGATGGATTTATTTTTTAAAAAGTTAGTTTGATTTAAACGGAGATAGAATAAAAACAAAATAGTCTATTTTTTCTTGTTGATTTTTATAAGAGATTAACTAGAATATTGACTAATACTTAGCCCGATAAATAGAGAGACATAAAAAGAACGGAATAAATGGACTAATTGGTTCTTAAACGTCTTTTTTCTGTTGACTTTACTGTCTCTTTGCTCTATGTTTGGCTTCGATTGTGTGATAGATAATTAAACCTTTTTGAGGTTTGGGAATAGAAATTTAGGATTGATAATTGGCGCAGATATTTCCTGAGTGGACAAACAGAATCCCCTTATTTTTAGCTGTAGGAGCAGCGGTTGTCGGTATCGGCGGTGTCGGATTTTTCTGGTATTTCGGGTCTCCGAAGTACACCGATGTCGGGTTCAGACCGGAGCAGCCGGTGGAATACTCCCATAAGTTACATGCCGGAGATTTAGGTATCGATTGCCGGTACTGTCATGTCTCCGTTGAAAAATCAGCCGTTGCTAATGTCCCCCCAACCAGAACATGTATGAATTGTCATACATTGGTAAAAGCTGATTCTGATAAGTTAGCAAAGGTTCGCGAAAGCTGGCAGACCGATATGCCTATCGAATGGGTACGGGTTCATAAAGTCGGCGAATATGCTTATTTTGATCACTCTATACATATTGACCGCGGTGTAAGCTGTATCAGCTGTCATGGTAATGTTGCTGAAATGGAAAAAGTGACCCAGCAGGAGCCTCTTTCTATGAGTTGGTGTCTTGATTGTCACCGGAATCCGGGTCCGAATCTGAGACCTGTGGATGAAGTTACCAATATGTATTGGGAAAAACCGGAAAATCAGGATGAGTTCGCACAGCAAATGATAAAAGAGAAAAATATCTCACCACCGGTAAATTGTTCAGGATGCCATCGATGAAAAAAGATAATAACAAAGAAAAAAGATATTTCCGTTCTCTTGACCATCTGATTGCTACGGATGAATACAAAGAGAAAACAGCCCGTGAGTTTCCTGAGGGTGCATCCGAAATGAACAATGACTGGTCGCGTCGTAATTTTATGACGTTGATGGGTGCTTCAGTTGCGATGGCAGGAATTGCCGGTTGCCGGAGACCAAAAGAGAAAATTGTCCCGTACGTCAAACCGCCGGAAGAAGTCATTCCCGGTGTTGCCAGACAATATGCTTCTACGATGCCGTTAGGTACTTCAGCGTACGGTATAGTAGTGGAAAGTCACGAAGGTCGTCCGACTAAAATCGAAGGTAATAAGATGCATCCGTCTTCTAACGGATCGTCAAATGCTTTGATTCAAGCTTCTATATTAGGCTTGTATGATCCGGATAGGTCACAAAAAGTCCTTGAAAAAGGGAAAGAAAAAGAATTTGCTGATTTCCTGACTTTCTGGGCGGAAAAATATAATGTATACCGCGCTAACAATGGTGACGGTTTGGCTGTTGTTTCCGAATCATTCTCTTCGCCGACAATGGCTCGTTTGAAAAAAGCGTTTGAAAAAGTATATCCGAAAGCTGTCTGGGCGACGTATGAGCCGGTTTCTGATGCTAATATTTTTGATGGGCTGAAAATTGCCACTAATAAAGATGTCCGGCCGATTTATGATTATAGTAAAGCAAAAGTTATTTTATCGATAGATTCTGATTTTACTCAGACTGAATCTGAGAATATAAATGCCAATGCCGGATTTGCTGCCGGAAGAGACCTTGATGATGAACATTCTGAAATGAATCGATTATACATGGTCGAATCGGCATTTTCTTCAACCGGAGCATCAGCTGATCATCGTCTGGTTCTCAAGCAGAAAGAAATTGATCGGTTTGTACATGCATTAGCTGATAAACTTGGTGTTGTTAGCGCAAATATAAATTTACCTGATGCCAGTCAAGCCTGGCTTGACCCCCTTGTTGAAGATTTACTGGCTAACAGTGGAAAGTCATTGGTTGTAGCAGGACGAAGAATGTCTGCGCAAATTCATGCTTTGGTCTGCGGTATCAATGATGTTCTGAAAAACAACGGTAACACGGTTACCTATACTAATTTGACGGATGTCTCTGTTTCTCATATCTCTGATTTACAAGTGCTCACAGAAAAAATGAAAACCGGTTCTGTTTCAACGTTGCTGGTGTTGGGTGGGGATCCAATTTACAATGCACCTTCAGATTTAAAGTTTGCTTCGGCAATGAAAAAAGTCGAAACAGTGATTCATACCGGTCTTTATAATGATGCCACCGGAAAGCATGCCACCTGGCATATCCCGGCATCACATTATCTCGAATACTGGTCCGATGCCCGTTCAGCGGACGGAACAGTATCAGTCGTTCAGCCATTGATTGCTCCTTTGTTTGACGGAAAGTCTTCGGTTGAGATGCTGAATCTTATCAATAGCGGAGAATTGTTATCCGGGCATGATATAGTTCAGGAAACATGGAAGCCGATGATTTCCGGTGAATTTGAAAAAGGCTGGAAAAAGGTCTTGCACGATGGTCTTCTGGCTAATTCTTCATTAAACTCAGAATCGATTTCGTTTAAGTTAAAAAATATTAATTCTCCTGGTTCTGGTGATGAAGATGGTTACGAGATTATTTTTGCTGCTTCTCCAGCTGTGTATGACGGTCGTTTTACAAATAACGGCTGGCTCCAGGAACTTCCTGATACCGTTACAAGAGTTGCCTGGGATAATGTTGCTCAGGTTTCTAAAAAGACTGCCGACAAGCTTGGTTTTAACTCCGAAGATTTAATTACACTTTCAGTTAACGATGCCGAAGTCCAAATGCCCCTTTGGATCGTTCCGGGTACCGCAGATGATGTGGTTGTTGTTGCTCTTGGGTACGGACGCAAAGGTATCGGCCGTGTTGCTGAAGATGCCGGGCATGATGTTTATCCGCTTCGGACAGCTTCTACAATGGATTTTGCCTCCGGTGTTACGATTGCCGGAACCGGTCGGACTTATGAAATTGCCAATGTCCAGGATCACTGGTCAATGGAAGAACGGCCGATTATTCGTGAAGCTACAAAAGATTACTATGAAGGTCATCCCGAATTTGCACCGCATGCGGTACATCATCCGCCTCTTGAATCGATGTGGGATGAGTTTAAATATGATAAAGGTTATCAGTGGGGTATGGCGATAGATTTGACTACCTGTACTGGATGTAATGCCTGTACAATCGCCTGTCAGTCTGAAAATAATATTCCGATTATCGGAAAAGAAGAAGTACGGAATGGTCGTGAAATGCATTGGATTCGTGTCGATCGTTATTTCGCCGGTGATGTAGATGATTCATCATCTGTAGAAATGGTCCACCAGCCGGTTGCCTGTCACCATTGTGAACTTGCCCCTTGTGAGCAGGTTTGCCCGGTTGCGGCTACTGTTCATGATGACGAAGGTCTTAATACAATGGTATACAACCGCTGTATAGGTACCCGGTATTGCTCCAACAACTGTCCGTATAAAGTTCGCCGTTTTAATTTCTTCAACTTTACCAAGGAAACACCGGAAATCGTCAAAATGGCGATGAATCCGGATGTAACAGTTCGCTCCCGCGGTGTGATGGAAAAATGCACCTATTGTGTCCAGCGCATCAGTAAAGCTAAAATAGAAGCGAAAAAAGATGATAGAAGAATCAAAGATGGTGAAGTTGTCGCTGCCTGTCAGCAGGCATGTCCTGCAAATGCAATCGCTTTTGGTGATTTGATGGATAAAGAATCTGATGTAGTCAGAATTAAACAGCGCAACAGAAACTATGCATTGTTGGGTGAGTTGAATGTCCGTCCGAGAACGACATATCTTGCTAAAATCCGGAATAAAAATAAAAATATGCCGGGTGCGCAGGAGTCTCAAACGGAACATCACGGATAAGATTGATATAATTGTAAGGTATAGATTACGTGAGTAAAGATCTAACAGATTTAAAAGTTCAGAAAGAAGTCTTGATTGAAGGTAATCCGACATTTGAAACGATTACCGACAATGTTTCCAGGGTTGTAGAAAAGAAGCCGGGGAAAATCTGGTATATTCTCTTTACAATTTCCGGTTCCCTGACTTTGATGCTTTTTGGGATACTCGCATTCCTCTTCTGGGAAGGTACCGGAATCTGGGGTCTCAATAACCCGGTTGGCTGGGGTTGGGCGATTGTAAATTTCGTCTGGTGGGTTGGTATCGGGCACGCAGGTACGCTTATCTCGGCGATTCTGTTCCTGCTCCGTCAAAGATGGAGAACATCGATTAATAGATTCGCGGAAGCGATGACAATTTTTGCTGTTATCTGTGCCCTCTTGTTCCCGGCTATACATGTCGGCCGTATCTGGGTTATCTACTGGGTGTTTCCAATTCCAAACCAGATGGGCATGTGGCCGAACTTCCGTTCACCGCTTCTCTGGGATACGTTTGCGGTCAGTACCTATTTTACCTGTTCCCTTCTGTTCTGGTATGTCGGGCTGATTCCTGATTTAGCAACCCTCCGTGATCGTGCTACCGATAAAATCAAAAAAATCATGTATGGTATATTCTCACTTGGATGGCGCGGCGGTAACAAGCAGTGGAAACATTATGAATTGGCATATCTCGTACTTGCCGGTATTTCAACTCCGCTGGTACTTTCTGTTCACTCAATCGTATCAACTGACTTTGCGACCTCATTGATTCCCGGCTGGCATACGACAATTTTCCCGCCATACTTTGTTGCCGGTGCAATTTTCTCCGGTTTTGCAATGGTGATGACCCTTTCGCTGATTGCCCGAAAAGCATTTGATCTTGAGCATGTATTCACTCCGAAAGTTTTGGAACGTATGAATATTATTATGCTGTTGACCGGTACAATGGTCGGTTATGCATACTCGATGGAATTTTTTATTGCCTGGTATTCCGGTTCTGAAGTTGAACGGTTTGCTTTTATAAACAGAGCGTTTGGTCCTTATGCCTGGGCATACTGGATTATGATTTCCTGTAACGTAATTTCACCGCAGCTGTTCTGGTTTAAGAAACTGCGTAACTCGATCCCGGTAATGTTTATTGTTTCTATCGTCATCAATATCGGTATGTGGTTTGAACGTTTTGTTATTGTAGTAACCCTTTCCAGAGATTATCTCCCGTCGAGCTGGGATTATTATTCACCAACGATTTTTGATATAGGTATATATATAGGTTCATTCGGGCTATTCTTTACTCTATTCCTTCTGTTCCTGCGGTATCTCCCGATGGTCGCGATGTCCGAAGTAAAAGGTGTTCTGCCTGAGGCTGACCCTCATCATGGAGGAGGACATTAGATATGGCTAAGAAAATGAATGTTATAATTGCCGAGTTTGAATCAAGCGGTTCGCTTCTTCATGCTGCTGAAAAAATGAACGCTGAAGGATATAAAAATTACGATTGTCATTCTCCGTTTCCGATACATGGTATGGATCAGGCGATGGGACTGAAACGCTCGCCGCTTGGGTATATTATCGGGTTTATGGGAGCATCAGGCATGCTCGGCATGATTGCCTTGACCTATTATACAAATATATACGGTTATCCGATGGTTGTTTCCGGTAAACCGCTGTTTTCCTGGCAGGCATTTGTGCCGGTTATTTTTGCTATAACGATTCTTATGTCAGCATTCGGAGCCTTTTTCGGAATGCTTGCTTTAAATAAATTACCGCGTTTGTTCCACCCGCTGTTTTTCTCCCAGAATTTCGGTAAATTTTCCGATGGCGGATTTTTTGTTTCGGTTGAATCCGATGATCCGAAATATGATGAAGAAAAAGTTAAATCATTCCTTTCTTCAATCGGCGGGAAAAATGTGGAGGTAGTTAAAGACTAATGAAGAAAATTCTGACACATACAGTAATAGCTTGTTCACTGCTGATGCTTCTTGGCTGTTATCAGGGAAGACCGTCAAAAGATGAACCGATACATATCAATCCGAATATGGATAATCAGGAAAAATATCGTCCGCAGGCTGAATCGAATTTCTTTGAAGATGGTGCTACAATGCGTCCGATAGTTGAAGGGACCGTTGCACGTGGTGAACTTAAAGAAGATACTGAATTTTATTATGGGAAAGATGAAAAAGGTGATTTTATCAAAGGCTTCCCGGATAAAATAATGTTCGGTAGAGAACTTGTTGAAAGAGGTCACCAAAGATATAATATCTACTGCTCCCCTTGTCATGGAAGAACAGGCACCGGTCGCGGTATCGTTGTCGAACGTGGATTAGTCCCGCCGCCGTCATTTCATACCGATTCAGTCAAAGCTTATCCTAATGGACGGATATTTGATGTGATTACAAATGGTATCCGAAATATGCAGCCGTACAAATATCAGATTCCGGAAGAAGACCGCTGGGCGATAATCGCATTCTTCAGAGCTTTACAGAGAAGTCACGATGCAACGATTGAAGATGTACCGCAGAGTCAAAGAGGGAACTTATAAAGAGAAAAATTATGAATTTTGATTCAACGACATATACGTTTAAAGACCCGGGTAAAATCGGTATAATCTCACTGGTAGTCGGTGTTGTCTTTTTAGGCATTTCAGTAATTGGCTATATGAATGACTCCGCTCATTTTTATCTGAATTACCTGACCGCATTGATTTTCTGGTTATCTGTCTCTTTAGGCTGTCTCTTTTTCACTATGCTGCATCATATTACCCAGGCAAACTGGTCAACTGTTTTGCGAAAAGTTTCCGAAGCGTTAGCATCAGCTTTCCCGCTTTTCCTGATTCTGTTTATTCCGATTATTTTCGGGCTTCATGACCTGTTCCATTGGTCACATGAAGGAATTATGGACCCGGCGTCGGAAAACTTTGATGCACTGCTTGCTAAAAAAGAAGGGTTTTTGAACCCGGTATTTTTCTATATCCGTTCAGCCGGTTATTTTGCCATCTGGATTATCTTTTCATTTCTACTGAATAAATCATCAGCTGAGCAGGATAAAGCACACACACCGGCACTTAGCAGAAGATTCAGAAAGATTTCTGCACCGGGCATTATCTTATTCGCCCTGTCATCAACATTTGCATCATTTGACTGGTTGATGGCACTTGATGCACACTGGTTCTCAACAATTTTTGGAGTTTATTACTTCTCCGGTGCATTTTTATCCGGACTTACATTTTTAGTCATCGTTTTATTGTATCTTAGAAAGAACGGTATTCTTAAAAATGAAGTTACTATTGAACATTATCATGATTTAATGAAACTGATATTCGGATTTATTATTTTCTGGTCCTATATGGCATTTTCGCAATATTTCCTGATCTGGTATGCAAACCTTCCTGAAGAAAATTTCTGGTTTTTATACCGCTGGGATAACAGTTGGGAACCGATTTCACTGCTTTTGATATTCGGACATTTTGTCTTTCCGTTCATTGCCCTTATCTTCCGGGCTTCAAAACGGTTTACTCCGGTTATCTTTTTCATGTGTTCCTGGATATTGATTATGCGTTATGTAGATTTGTATTGGCTGGTATTGCCAACACATTATAAAGATGGTGTTCATTTCTCAATATTGGATTTAGCTCCTCTTATCGGTATCGGTGGACTCTTTTTCTTCTATTTCTGGAGACAACTGACTTCAAAACCGGTATTGGCGCTTAAAGATCCGACATTGGAAAAATCGATGAAGTTTTTAAACAGTTAGGAAATGACAGATGTCAGAACATAACAATGCGGGATATGAGAAAAGGGATGTCGATATCAAGATGTTGACAATCGTTGGGTTATTAACGGTTCTTTTTATTGTTGTCTCATTAATCGTTCTGAATGAATATTTCTTAATTGAAAAAGAACGGGTTGTGTATGAGGAAGTTCTCAAACCTCAGTCTGTTTCACTGCAGGAACTGCACGCTCGGGAAGACTCCGTTTTAAGAGGATATCATCTGATTGATACGACTAAAGGTATTTATTCAATCCCCCTTGATTCAGCTATTGAGTTGTATCTCAAAGAAAATTTATCAGGTAAGTAAATAAATTAGAGATAGTACGATTGTGAAAAAGAATAAAATAAAAAAGTCCGGTATTTTGTTAATATACCTAATTTGGGTCAACATCGTCTTTGTCTCATTGGTATCCGCACAGGTTATCAAAGATGAAGTCGAGGAACTCAAAGGTGTTGATGTTGAAGAGCATCTCGGTGATAAAATCCCGATGGATTTAAGGTTTATTGATGATTCCGGAAACGAAGTCACAATCGGCTCTTACTTTAATCAGGAACAACCGGTTTTGCTTGTTCTCGGTTACTATAAATGTCCGATGCTCTGCAATCTTGTTTTCAACGGACTTATCGAAGGGGTTCGCAGTCTCGATATAAAACCGGGTGAAGATTTTCAAATGGTAGCGGTTTCCATTAATCATAGAGAAGATTTCAATCTCGCTGCTGCCAAAAAAGCGAATTACCTGACGGCAATGGATATTCCTTCAGCTGAAAAAGGCTGGAAGTTTCTAGTCGGTGATTCAACGCAATCGCAGGCTCTTGCCGATGCGGTCGGTTTTCAGTACCGTTATGATGAAGAGATCGGACAGTATGCCCATCCGGCTGTCATCTACCTGCTGACCGAAAACGGAACAATCAGCCGTTATCTCTACGGTGTTGAATTTAAAACAAATGATCTGAAATTTTCGCTGCTTGAGGCATCGGAAGGGAAGATTGGAAATACAATAGATAGAATAATTTTATACTGTTATCACTATGACCCGGATTCCAAAGGCTATGTTGTCTTTGCCGGCAATGTTATGCGACTTGGCGGAGCAATAACTCTGATAGTGTTATCAGTATTTGTTGGATTACTTTTTTATCGGGAACGGCGCAAAAAAAATCAGCAGATATCAGTCGTCGTGCATTAAATCAGTTATGAGGATATAGAAATTTATGGATACTACCGGAACATTCTGGATGCCCCCGGGAAACTCGACTATCGCTGGAGATGTTGATTCACTGTTTTATTTTATTTTATATGCATCCATCATCATCTTTGTGCTTGTTGTAGGGCTTTCAGCATATTTCTCAATGAAGTATCGACGTCGTGACGGAGAAGTCGGTAAAACTGACGGACTTGATCATAATGTGAAGCTTGAAATCATTTGGACAATTATACCGACAATTCTGGTTATGATAGTTTTTGTCTGGGGTTTTAAAACATATATGTATATGAATGTTGTGCCAAAAGATGCCTATGAAATCAAAGTCAATGGTCAAAAATGGTTCTGGTCTTTTGATTATCCGGAAGGCGGTAACTCAGTTAACGAGCTTATTGTCCCGGTTGACCGTCCGGTAAAACTCCTGATGGCATCCAAAGATGTTATCCATTCCTTCTTTGTACCGAATTTCCGTATCAAAATGGATGTTCTCCCCAACAGATATTCGATTACATGGTTTGAAGCACACACTATTGGTGAATACAATCTGTTCTGTACAGAATTCTGCGGGAAAGGTCACTCCGAGATGATCGGTAAAGTAAAAGTCGTCTCTCAAGAAGAGTTCGAACAATATGCAGAAGACCTTGCTTTCTCCGGTGAAGGTATGACTCTTGAAGAGTTTGGTGCTAAACTGTATATTCAGAAAGCATGTGTCACTTGTCATAAAATTGACGGATCAAATTCAACCGGTCCGCCGTGGGATAACCTTTATGGCAAAGAAGAACACCTTGCTGACGGTTCTTCAGTAAAAGTTGATGAAAACTATATCCGTGAATCTATCTTGAATCCGATGGCAAAAATAACGCAGGGATATCAGCCGGTGATGCCGACTTATCAGGGGATTTTAAAAGATAAACAGATTGATGCATTGATTGCTTATATAAAATCATTACAAGAAGATGAGAGTTTAATAAATGAATAAAATTCCTGAGACACATTATTTAAACGCTAAAAAAGGAATCTGGTCCTGGTTGACGACTGTTGACCATAAACGTATTGGGATTTTGTACCTTTTTTCTGTTATGTTCTTTTTCTTTGTCGGTGGCATGTTTGCGTTGATGCTTCGTTTGGAACTGTTGACACCAACAGAGATGTATATTGATTCTGATACATATAATCAGATGTTTACACTCCATGGCGCCATTATGATTTTTCTCTTTATAATTCCGGCGATTCCTGCAATTTTAGGAAACTTTGTCCTCCCAATTATGATAGGTGCAAAGGATGTAGCGTTTCCAAGACTGAATTTGCTCAGTTGGTATATCTATATAGTCGGTGCATTGTTTGCTGTCTTTTCTCTTGTTTCCGGCGGAGCTGACACAGGATGGACATTTTATACACCATATTCTACGACTACATCGACAGCAGTTATTTCGATCGTTCTTGGAGCTTTTATATTAGGTTTTTCCTCAATTTTTACCGGACTTAATTTTATTGTTACAGTGCATAAACTCCGCTCACCAGGGATGACCTGGTTTAAAATGCCTCTGTTTGTCTGGGGTATGTATGCAACTGCATTGATACAGGTGTTAGCAACACCGGTTCTTGGTATTACTTTAGTATTATTGATTATAGAGAGATTAATAGGAATCGGAATTTTTGATCCGGCAATGGGCGGTGACCCGGTTCTTTTCCAACATTTCTTCTGGTTTTATTCCCATCCGGCTGTTTATATTATGATTCTTCCGGGAATGGCGATTATTTCAGAACTTATAACGGCACATTCTCACAAAAAAATATTCGGATACAAAGCGGTGGCATACTCTTCTTTGGGTATCGCTTTTGCGAGTTTTATTGTCTGGGGGCATCATATGTTTACATCCGGACAATCGGAACTTGCCGCAATGATTTTCTCATTTCTGACATTTTTTGTAGCAATTCCATCAGGTGTAAAAGTTTTTAACTGGGTTGCTACTTTATACAAAAGTTCAATTTCGTTTTCGACTCCGATGTTATATACGTTATCATTCCTGTTTCTCTTCTCTATCGGCGGGCTAACCGGTATATTCTTAGGTGCGTTACCGGTCGATATTCATCTACATGATACATATTTTATTGTAGCCCATTTCCATTATGTTATGGTTGGTGGAACGGTAATCGCATTTCTTGGCGGACTACATCATTGGTGGCCAAAAATGTGGGGAAGAATGTATAACGAAACATTGGGAAAAATTTCCTGTCTGTTGATCTTTGTCGGATTTAATATGACATTCTTTACTCAATTTATTATGGGATCTCAGGGAATGCCGCGGAGATATCATCTTTATGTCGATGCCTATCGTCCATTCCATGCGTTTTCTACATACGGCTCGTGGGTCATGGCAGCCGGGTTCTTTTTAATGGCTTATTATCTTATCCATTCTCTCTTTAAAGGGAAACCTGCCGGTAATAATCCATGGGGAGCATTAACCCATGAATGGTCGATTACTTCACCGCCGCCGGAACATAATTTTGAGGAAATTCCGATTACAGAACATGGACCGTATGATTATGATAAGATTGTTGCAAAAAGCACATTAGTGGAGAATTAAAAATGAGTCATTCACAAGAAGGACATCCAAAATTCCTGCAGCATCATTTTTCCGATGTTGAACAGCAGAGAGAGTCTGCCAAACTCGGTATGTGGGTATTTCTGGTTACCGAAATCCTCTTATTCGGTGGACTGTTTGTCTTTTATGCGATATACAGAGCGTGGTATCCGGATATGTTTCATAATGCCCATCTTGCCCTTGATGTTGCTATGGGAACAACGAATACGATTGTGCTGATTACTTCATCTGTAACGATAGCCTTAGGTATTCGTTCTATACAGCTAGATCGGCAGAAAGATACAATCTGGTATTTGTTTGCGACACTTCTGTTAGCCGGTACATTTATGGTAATTAAGTATTTTGAATATATGCATAAAATCCATCTTGGTCAGCTTCCCGGAGAATGGTACCATTTTGACGGAATCGAAGGTAACAACCCTCATGTCTTTTTCTCCGCATACTTTCTTATGACCGGACTTCATGGTATTCACGTATTGATCGGAATGGGACTGATTACCTGGCTTATTTTCAGAACCAAAGCCGGACATTTTTCAAGTAAATATTATACACATATCGAAATGACCGGTCTCTACTGGCATCTCGTTGATTTAATTTGGATCTTCTTATTCCCACTTTTTTATCTGATAGGGTAGACGGTTATGAGCGAACATACAAATACTGGACATAAAGAACATATACTTCCATTATCATTATATCTTGGAATAGGATCAATGCTGTTAGTACTGACTGCTGTAACCGTTTGGGTCTCATTTTTTGATTTTGGTGAGTTTAATCTGGTCGTTGCAATGATTATCGCAGCATCAAAAGCTTCTCTTGTAGCATTGTTTTTTATGCATTTGAAATATGATAATAAATTGTATGCCATCATATTTGTATCTTCACTTCTCTTTTTAGCTGTCTTTATCATTATTACGATGTTTGATACATTGCGCCGCGATGATGTTTATATTGAAAAAAGCGGACCGATTCAAAAGCAATCATTGATGTATGACAGTCTGAAAACTCATTCTGACTCCACAACTGTTGTTGATTCTCTGCAGGTAAAAGAAGACACAACAACTGTTGATTTAAACAAATAAAACTTGTCAGATTCATCCTGCGCATCTATCATAGAACTAAATTGATTTCTTTATGATAATGAGGATGAGATGAAGTCATTTCGCAAATTTTCCCTGTTTACAACAATAACAACATATTTCCTGATATTTATCGGCGGTTTTGTGCGTGTCTCCGGTGCCGGACTGGGATGTCCTGATTGGCCGACCTGTTTTGGAAGATGGATTCCACCGACCTCGCTTGATCAGGTACCGCCGGATATGGTTGAACATTTTAATATCACTCTTGCATGGACTGAATATATTAACAGACTATGCGGGATGACAGTCGGTATTTTTATACTGATTACCGCAGTTTGGGCGATTATGAAGTATCGTTCGCACAAAAAAATACTCTACCCGGCTTGTGCGGCTGCTATCCTGACTGCAATACAGGGGTATCAGGGTTCAGTTGTGGTATCGTCACTTTTAGAACCGATAGTGATTACCGTTCACTTGATTCTCGCATTGCTCATTGTGTCACTGCTAATCTATACTTCAGCGCAGGCTTATTTTATTGAAACGAAAGATATACCGAAGAAAAAAATAACAACTAAGCTTTCGCATTTTCCCGGTATACTCTGGATAATTGGGTTGGTGCAGATAATGTTCGGTACGCAGATTCGGGCAGCTTTAGAAAACTTTGCTCGAGAATATCCTGACCTTTCAGCGATGGAATGGTTGACAAAAGTCGGGATGGTAAATCATCTTCATATGACAATCGGAGTTTTTCTGGCTGCTTATACGATTTATGTAACCTTGAAAATTTTAAAACATAAAGACCAAATAACACCGTTGATGCAGAAATTTGCCGGGTTTATCTCATTGATTGTAATGATACAGCTTTTCTTAGGTCTTTCATTTATGGTGTTTGCAACTTTACCGATGACCCAGGTGTTTCATCTCTGGATGGCATCAATATTTATTGGGATGGTGTTGTTTTTGTATCTGCATATAAAACAGATGGAGAATATATAAAATGCGTGGAATAGTTGTTTATCGAGTTTTAGCAATTTCATTAGTTTTTATAATTTTGGCTGCTACTTCATATTTTCTCTTAACCCGGACGGCTGGTCAAAACGAATTGATTGTTCATACCGCCGTTCCCCAGTTTACTTTTGTAAATCAGGATTCAGTTGCTTTCGGCTCGGATAATATGTCCGGTAAAATAACTGTTGTTGATTTTATTTTTACCCGATGTAAAGGCCCTTGCCCGCTTATGGCTGAAAATATGAGAGTTGTATACGATAATTTTTATGGAAATGATAAAGTTCAGATTGTCTCAATATCAGTTGACCCGGATTATGATTCGCTCGAAGTCTTAAAACAGTATGCAATCGATAAAGGTGTGACCGATGACCGGTGGAATTTTCTTCGGGCTGATATGGAATCGGTCGTTGATGTCTGTGAAAACGGATTTAAACTTGCTGCTGAAGACCTCCCCGGAGCACATTCAACAAAGTTTGTGCTTGTCGATGAGCTCCTAAATATTCGTGGTTATTATTCAGGTGTGGAGATTGCGTCTGTCGAACAGTTAATAGATGATATAAAGGTTTTATCGAAAGAATGAGCATACAGGACCTTCCGACATTAAATGCTGCATTGAATTTTATAGCAGCTGTTTTTTTGGTTTTAGGATTTATAAAAATCAAAAAAGGGGACAGAGCCGGGCATAAAAAGATGATGGTGACAGCACTTGTTTCTTCGCTGTTTTTTCTCACCTCGTATCTTATCTATCATTATTTTGCACGTTCGGTTCCTTACCCACACCATGACTGGACCCGACCATTATACTTTGCTATTTTGATTCCCCATATTATTTTGGCCGCGGTTCAGGTACCGTTTATTATCTATATCGTATATCAGGCATTTAAAGAAAATTTTGAAAAACATAAAAAACTTGCCAAGTTCGTCTGGTATGTCTGGATGTTTGTTTCAGTGACCGGTGTATTGATTTATCTTATGCTGTATGTACTATAAGCTATCTGATTATTACAAACTTACCGACTTGATTGCCAAGGGCTGATTCAACGGTGAAATAGTACAATCCGGATTCGAGTGCCTGGGTGTTTTTTGTAATCAGATCAAACTCTGCAACTGACTGAGTACCGCTCCCTATCGGTTCATCATGATGCAATTCTTTAATCAAATCACCATCCAAAGAGAATATCTTAATGGTGCATTTATTCGGAAGATTTGCAAAGTAGATTCTGCGGGACCGGTCAAAATGCAGATCATCAAACCGGTTTTCATAACTATCCCTCCGGTAGCGGAGATCATCTATATACGGATTCGGGAACACATAGACGTCGAGCTTTTGGTCTTCAGTTAAAACGTCTTCATGTGATTGATCCAATGCAAAAACTTTAACCAGGTTTTCATAGGGTGATGATTCCAATGCTCCTAATGACTTAGCCGGATATCCGAAATCAAAAGCTGTTACCGAGACATAGTATGCAACCGATGGAAGCAAGTCTTCGATTACATATTCATATTCATAATAACGCATTCTGCCTTCTTCATCGACATCTGATGTGTCTCTGGTAGCATCGGGATAAATTTTATGAATTTCGCTTGGGTCCAGAAGATAATCATTATTGTAGTCAACTTTAGTAAAATACATAAGATTTACACCGTCATTGTAAGGAGTATGTCTGTTAAAAAGAAGCGGCTGAAAACTATCCCCATAAAGAATTTGCAGAGAATCAATTGTAAACGGAGTTTCTTTAAGTTCATATCTCTTCCGTTTATTATTCCACAACCACCTGCTATAGTCCTCCCGGTCGTAACTTGTCTGCAGTACAATATCCTGAGGATTTCTTGAGCGGGCAACATAAACACGATACCCTTCAAAATCACGAATCAAAGTAAATGTATCAAAGAAATTTTCAACAGCTCTTCCGTTCCATCTAATCGTAATCTTACCATCTTCGGTACTTACCCGTATTGGCGGTGAAGGCGGGGGGGAAGCCCCTTTAAAATCAGGTACGCCATCACCTTCATAAAAGACCCGGAGTGATTCCTGTGTAACCGAATCGTAGTATGTAAAAGCTTTTCCCGAGTCACCGTCAAAATCAGTATCTACGCCGGGATTGTCATAAATTCTTTTAGCCCAGCGAATATTGGTAGTCAGATTTTCGAAGTTCAGATAGTTCAGGAATTCCTGCGGGTTATATAAATCAAAAAAGTCGGCATAGGCGCCTCCGTAAGTATGTATATCTTCACCGACAGCATAGGCAACTGCAAGATTTATAGATTTACCCGGTTCGATCGTATAGGGACCGTATGAAGTCAGGTAGTGTACGTAATGTCCTTCGGTGATATTTTCTTTCCACTCTTCATGCGGAGGCATCCATCCCCACGGTTCCTGATTAATCGCTGCTTTGTAACCGTTATAATCTACTTCGGGAAATGACATCATATAATATTTATTTGCATCTCCAACCGGTGCTCCGAGTTGACCGCGAAATAGGCGAAGTGGTTCATCAATAGTACCCTTTTGACGGGGTCCCCATGTCCCTCCGGGTACATCAACCCACCAGTTGAAATTTCTGATATTTTGTTCCGGTTTCAAATTGAGAGGTGCAATCCCCATTACATTTGGTGTTGACCAGAGTGTCCAGTTCGGTCCGGTTGGATTTCCGTCGACATCACAGGACCAGGAGATATTCATCGGCTCTTTACCAAGTTCGGGGAATTCGTAATCTATAGAATCTATATATCCTTCAATATCATCAAGAATCGGGTAAGGAAGTTCACCGGTTAAATGATTAGCACCGATATGGTACAATCCGACAAAAGCGTCATTGATTGTTTTATAACCAAGATTTATGATTTTGTAGTTTACAATAATAAAGTCCTCAGCATACTTATACGACCAGCTGTAACTATCCTGAATGACTTTGATGTCCAGTGGCTTATGATACCTTTGGTCGATGGTGCTGAACGGAACAAAATCTTCAAATTGAAATGTATCAACATATGTCGCTTCATAAATGACCTGTGACCTGTAATCGGTTGAATTAAATGCCGTCCCCAGATCTTTGACAAGCTCTCTGAATTCTCCATCCGGGTATTCCTCAGGCCAAAATTCAGTATTCCAACGTGTCCACCAGCCGCGATAATCTACATCAAGACTGACAGAAACGAGTGTATCAGATTCGACAATTCCGCCAACCCAGAGTGCGGTATTGAACCCATGGCGGTATCTGGAATAGCGGGGGAAAAAATAAGCTGGACCGGTTCTGCCTATCTCCGGATCGGATACGCCAAAGAAGTTTCCGACTATGCCGTTGTTGTTGATAGTAGTCCACATAAGACCATTTTTGTGAAAGCGATAGCTGTAATATGGATTATAATCAGCTGATTTCGGAAACATGTTATATTTACTGTTTTCCGGAGGATTAAAAAGTTTGTAAATCTCATCTTCTGTTTGGGCAGAAGTGTGCGAGTAAATCAAAGCAAACAAAGTTATCAGGATGAAAATGCTAAATCTATGTCTTGTCATTTCTTTGTTTCTTTCTCTTAAAAAAATTAGAATACCAAAATAATCATAAATACTTGAAATTCAATCGAAATCTGTAAATGCTTACTTTATAGTTTAAATACGCAATTTTAGCGGGTAGTTATAAAACGAATTTAGAAGCAAATTGTTTACTCAAAATGAACGTGGAAACAGAATCCCAAAATCTGTTTTTTTTCGTATTTTAGGAGAGAAAAAGGGATACTATTTGATGCAAAAATGGCAAAAAAGGGTAAAAAACGGTTGACTTTATCCATGCCTTACCTATATTCGGTCTTAATATAAAGGCAGGTGTATGGGTATATTAAACCCCGACCCTAAGAAAAAGTCTAACAGAGACTTAGGAGCTTTTAGCCTGCTCGCGGCAATCCCGGCTTTATTGATTGCCGGACCGGCTGTAGGCTTTTTAGCCGGTCGATGGTTGGACGAAAAATTTGATACGGAACCGCTGTTTCTCATTATTGGAATTGTACTTGGCTTTACTTCAGCCGGTTTTGAAATATATAAGCTTGTAAAAAAAGCTGAACAGATGCAAAAGAGCGAAGAAAACGAAAATGAATAGCCGTTTTAATCTGGATTTTATCGACCGTACTTTAAAAACAACCGCCTTGGTGCTGTTGATTTCTTTAGTTTTTGGGATGTATTATTTCGGATTTTGGAATGCTTTGGCATTCTTTTCCGGTGGAATTTTCGGTATGGTAAATATGATGCTGTTAAAACGATTTGTGCAGGAAGCATTCCGACCCGAAAAAACGGATACTGCATCTGTCATTATGATCGCATTGGTCAAATTCCCACTGCTCTATGTATCAGGATATTTTCTGTTAACAATAGAGCAGTTTTCTGTTTACCCTGTTATTTATGGATTTACTTTAGTTCTCGCCGTTTTAGTGTTAAAAGCTTTAGGGAGAGTATTTCTCGGGCTTGATACACAGGAGTCAAACAACAGAACTCAGAAGGTGATTTAATTTGAATAAGTTAGTGAAAATAATAGCAAGTGTCTTTGGGTTAACTTTAATCCCGGCGGTTATATACGCATCCGAAGGAGGTGGAGGTACCCACCTTCCTGATTTTATCGGGTACTTTGTTCATGACGGATTTCTGCATACTTTTAAACCGGTAATCTTTACAACTTTGATTTCGATAGTTTTTGCTGTTGCTGCTCTTAGAGTCTATGGCAAACGTCAGTTGATTCCCGGTCCATTTCAGAACTTTATGGAGGTTCTGATTGAGGGTATGTATAACTTTCTTGAAACAATTCTCGGTAAAGATACAAAAACGTATCTGCCGTTTTTAGGTACCCTCTTTTTCTATATCTTAGCGATGAACTTTTTGGGTATTATTCCCGGCGGGTTCTCACCATCAACATCTCTGATGATTACTGCTTCGCTGGCTATTTTAGTCTTTTTATATGCGCAGTATACCGGTCTTTCAAGATTAGGATTTGTCGGCTATATCGACCATCTTGCCGGTCAGCCGCGCGATGTTATCGGATGGTGTCTGGTACCGCTGATGCTCCCGATGCACATTATCGGTGAGTTTGCCAAGCCGTTTTCACTTGCTTTACGTTTGTTCGGAAATATTACCGGTGAAGATATTCTCGTTGCTGCTTTTGTCGGACTGGGATTGTCAGCCCTCAGTTTTATGCATTCACCCGTAGGTCTACCGTTCAATATCCCGTTTATTTTACTTGGAATTTTACTGTCGACGATTCAGGCGTTAGTATTCACCCTGCTCTCGACAATTTATATATTGATGATGCTTCCTCACGAGGAACATCACTAACAGTTAGAAGAAAACAAAACAAACTATAACTAAAACTTTTTAGGAGTAACAAAATGGATTATCAGGCAATGTTAGCATGGGCACTTCCGATGGGTGTTGGTCTTGCAGCAGTTGGTTCAGGATTAGGTTTAGGGCGCGCAGTTGGTTCCGCTATGGAAGCAATCGGCCGTCAGCCGGAAGCAGCCGGTAAAATTCAGACCGCTATGATTATCGGTGCCGCTCTTATTGAAGCGTTGACCATTTATGCGTTAGTTGTATTCTTTATTCTTTCCGGTAAAATTGGATAAGCGACAAATTTTAAACCGTCTTATCAAATAACCTAATATAAAGGTACGAAACGTAATGGACTTTAACTTACAATTATTTATAACGCATACTATCGGATTTCTGATTACCGTCTGGATACTCAAGAAGTATGCCTGGGGACCGATCATGTCGATGCTTGACGAACGCCGTGAAAAGATTAAAAGCGAGTTTGCCAAAATCGAAGAAGGTCACTCCGAAGTCGAAAAACTGACTGCGGAATATCAGGCTAAGCTGAGTAGTATTGATGACGAGCGCAGAAAAAAGATTACCGAAGCAGTTACCGAAGGTAAAGAGATCGCTGAGGAAATCAAAGCAACTGCGCACGCGGAAGCACAGAAATTATCCGAAAAAGCAAAGTCCGAAATCGAACGCGATATTGCCAAAGCAAAAGTACAGCTCAAAGATGATATGGTAGATGTCACTATTGCTGCGGCTTCAAAAATTATCAACGAAAAGCTTGATGATGATAAACACCGTCAGTTGATCGCAAGTTTCATCGACGGTATAGAGAAGGTATAACAACGTGCTGTCACAAGAAGTAGCCAAAGCATACGCAAACGGATTATTTCTCTCGGTCAAAGAGAAAAACTTAGTAGACAATGCATACGATCAGTTCAATGCATTGAAAACGATGATATCCAAAGACAGAACGATTATAAACTTTCTCTCGGCTCCTCAGGTCCTCGACGGACACAAACTGAAGGTGGTTCGCGATGTGTTTGAACCGCGAATCGAAAAGCTGTTCGTAGAATTTTTGATCGTGTTGATTAACAAAAACAGAATTAAATTTTTGGCAGAAATCATTGACGAATTTGACCGGCTGGTCGAAGCTGAACGCGGTATCGGCAGAGTGACTGTTATTACCGCAGTCCCGCTTATCGATTCTGAACGGGATAATTTAAAAGTACAGATGCACAAAAAGACAAACCTTGAGATTGTCCTTGAGGAGAAAGTTGATAAATCGATTATCGGCGGAATGATCGTCATTCTCCATAATGAAATTATCGACGGTTCTGTTTCGCACGGGCTGAATATGGTAGAAGAACAGTTGGATAAAGTACGGGTACACTAAGTGTATTCGAAATAAAAATGAATATGATGTTTGAACATATAAAGGCAGAGAGAATCTCACTGTCTGAAGGAGAACATAATGGGTCTTAATCCTGAAGAAGTCTCGTCGGTATTAAAAAGAGAGATTGAAAAATACGAGACCAAACTGGAGATGGAATCGGTTGGAACGGTTCTCCAGGTTGGTGATGGTATAGCCCGTATCTGGGGACTCGAAGACGTGATGATGTCCGAGTTGATTCAATTCCCCGGTGATGTCATGGGCATGGTTTTGAACTTGGAAGAAGATAATGTCGGTGCTGCAATCTTTGGTTCCGATACGTTGATTAAAGAAGGTGACACAGTCCGCAGAACCGGTAAAGTAGCTTCGGTTCCAGTCGGTGATGCTCTTATCGGTCGTGTTGTAAATCCGCTTGGCGAACCGCTTGACGGTAAAGGTCCGATTGTCACTGATAAAACAAGAATTATTGAAGGTATGGCACCCTCGGTTATTGAACGTCAGCCGGTAAAAGAACCGCTTCAGACCGGTCTCAAAGCTGTTGACTCAATGATCCCGATCGGTCGTGGTCAACGAGAACTTATCATTGGTGACCGTCAGACCGGTAAAACAGCTATCGCAATCGATACCATTATCAATCAGAAAAATACAGATGTAATATGTGTTTATGTTGCTATCGGTCAGAAAGCCTCTACCGTAGCACAGGTTGTGGAAACGCTTCGTGCCAAAGGTGCGATGGAATACACAATCGTTGTAACCGCATCAGCAACCGACCCGGCTCCGCTGCAGTATATTGCTCCATATGCCGGTTGTGCGATGGGTGAAGAATTTATGTACAATGGAAAACATGTTCTCTGTGTGTACGATGATTTGTCAAAACAGGCAGCAGCTTATCGTCAGCTTTCGCTTTTGCTCCGCCGCCCTCCGGGACGTGAAGCATATCCGGGTGACGTGTTCTACTGCCACTCAAGACTTCTGGAACGTGCCGCAAAACTTTCAGATAAACTCGGTGCCGGTTCATTGACCGCTCTTCCGATTATTGAAACACAGGCAGGTGACGTATCCGCATATATCCCTACTAACGTGATTTCTATTACCGACGGTCAGATATTCCTTGAAGGTGAACTATTCTTTGCCGGTATCAGACCTGCTATTAACGTTGGTATCTCTGTATCCCGTGTGGGTGGTAACGCTCAGCAGAAGATGATGAAACAGGTTGCCGGTTCATTAAAACTCGATTTAGCTCAGTATCGTGAACTTGCAGCATTCACCCAGTTCGGTTCCGATCTTGATGAAGGTACCCAAAGACAGCTGAACCGCGGTGAAAAGATGGTTGAACTTCTGAAACAGGGTCAGTATGTACCGATGGCTGTTACCGAGCAGGTAATGATTATCTGGGTAGGTGCCAAAGGGTACTTTGATGACATTCCAAAACAAGCTGTTGAACAATTTGAAAAAGAATTTATCGCATTCTGTAATGAAAAATATCCGGATATCAAACATAATCTTGAAAAAGAACTGAAGATTTCCGAAAACACAGAAGCGGAATTAGTCAAAGCTGTCGATGCATTCAAAGGACAGTTTAAAGCTGAAGTTGATGAAATTGTCTAGCACAATTGAAAGATAGATGAAAGTATGCCGACTTTAAGAGAAGTCAAAAAAAGAATAAAAACTGTTGAATCGACCAAGCGTATCACCAAAGCGATGGAGATGGTCGCTGCCGCTAAACTTCGCCGTGCCCAACAGCGCGTAGAGCAGGCAAGACCATATTCGGAAAAGCTTGACCTGATGCTTTCGCATCTGGCAACAGCATCATCCGATGAAATTACCCATCCATACTTTGAAGAACGTGAAGTCAAAAAGAAAACACTGATAGTCATTACTTCCGACCGCGGACTTTGCGGTTCGTATAATGCAAACGTTCTCAGGCTGGCTAACAACTGGCTGAAAGAGAATGCTGCTTATGATATCGACATAATCACCGTTGGTAAAAAATGTCATGACTATTTCAAACGCCGCAGCTGGAAAATCACTGCAAACTTCCAGGACTGGGGTGGTGTTATCGACTATGATAAAGCAAAAGAGATTGTTTCTTTAGCATCTGACCGTTTTCTTTCCGGGGATACCGATGAAATAGCTCTTATATATACCCAGTTTATTTCAACTGTGAAATATAAACTGCAGACAAAAAGATATTTACCTATCGCCCGACCTGAAGTCGACGAAGAAGCCGGATTTAATATGGATTATATTTTTGAACCGGATCCGGAATCGATTTACGATGCAATCCTCCCCAACTACGCAACATCGAAAATGATTATGGCGCTTGCTGAAGCTATCGCATCAGAACACGGCAGCCGGATGATGGCAATGGGTAACGCAACGACCAACGCTGAAGAGATGGTCGATACATTGACCCTTGATTATAATAAAGCACGTCAGGCACAGATTACGAAGGAACTCCTCGAAGTTGTTTCCGGTGCCGAGGCGCTAAATGCATAAATTGAAAAAAATGATTGTATATAAACTGGAGATTCTTTAATGGCTCAAAATATCGGAAAAGTTGTTCAGGTTATTGGTCCGACAGTCGACTGTGAGTTCTCCTCCGATTCACTGCCCAATATCTTAAACGCTGTTAAAATTAAAAATCCGGAAACCGGAAAAGACTTAACGGTCGAGGTTGCCCTTCACAAAGGTGACAATGTCGTCCGCTGTGTTGCTATGGCATCGACAGATGGTCTTGTCCGCGGGATGGAAGCTGTCGATACCGGCTCTCCTATTTCTGTTCCGGTCGGCGTAAATTCACTCGGCCGTATCTTTAATCTGCTTGGTGAAACTATCGACGGTAAAGATGCTGTCTCAGCCGAACAAAAACGTCTGCCGATTCACCGCATGGCTCCGAAATTCGACGAACAGTCGACATCATCGGAAATGTTTGAAACAGGTATCAAAGTTATCGACCTTCTGGAACCGTATTCCAAAGGTGGTAAAGTTGGTCTCTTCGGTGGTGCCGGTGTTGGTAAAACCGTTATTATTCAGGAACTCATTCATAACATCGCGACCGAGCACGGTGGTTATTCCGTCTTCTGTGGTGTTGGAGAACGTACCCGTGAAGGTAACGATTTGTATCTTGAAATGACCGAATCAGGCGTTATTGAAAAAACCGCAATGGTCTTCGGACAGATGAACGAACCTCCGGGTGCCCGTCTTCGTGTAGCTCTTTCCGGTCTGACGATGGCTGAATATTTCCGTGATGAAGAAAATCAGGATGTGCTTATTTTTATCGATAACATCTTCCGTTTTGTTCAGGCGGGTTCAGAGGTATCAGCGCTTCTCGGACGTATGCCGTCCGCGGTAGGTTACCAGCCGACACTCGGTACTGAAATGGGTGCCTTGCAGGAACGTATTACTTCGACTAAATCCGGTTCGATTACATCAGTACAGGCTATTTACGTTCCGGCTGATGATTTAACTGACCCGGCTCCGGCAACGACATTCTCTCACCTTGATGCTACCACTGTGCTTTCCCGTCAGATTGCTGAGCTTGGTATTTATCCGGCGGTTGACCCGCTTGATTCTACCTCGCGTATTCTTGACCCGAATATCGTTGGTGAAGATCATTACCGTGTTGCCCGTGGTGTGCAGATTATTCTGCAGCGTTATAAAGACCTTCAGGATATTATTGCGATTCTCGGAATGGATGAACTCGCTGAAGATGATAAAGTTCTTGTTACCCGTGCCCGTAAAATTCAGAGATTTTTGTCACAGCCGTTTTTTGTTGCTGAAGTCTTCACCGGTAAAGCAGGAAAGTATGTCAAAATCGAAGATACTATCAAAGGCTTTGATGAACTTATCTCCGGTAACTTAGACCATATCCCTGAACAGTTTTTCTATATGGTCGGCGGACTTGATGAAGTACTTGAAAACTACGAAAAATCGAAGAAGTAATTGAGATATGTTTAGACTTTCAATTGTAACACCGGAACAGGTCTTTTTCGAAGAGGATATCCAGTCTCTGGTCGTCCCCGGAACCGAGGGATATCTCGGCGTGCTTTCCAATCACGCACCGCTGATATCAGCACTCAAACCGGGACGGGTCGAGATTCGTGATGTTGAGGAAAAAGTACATTTTCTTTCGGTGACAAACGGTTTTATCGAGGTATCCAAAAACGTCGCAACGATTCTCTGCGAAGCGGCTGAATTTGCTACCGAGATTGATATCGAGCGTGCGGAAAAAGCTAAAGCTCTCGCCGAGGGAAATATCAAAAAAGTTCTCGATGGTTCTTTGGAGTTTGATTTGGATGCCGAGAAGGCAGCTTTGGAACGCGCCAAGAACCGGATTAGGATTGCCAAAGAGAAACATTAGGTTTATTGTGTCAGGAAAGGGTTCCTGACACCGCATATTACGATACCCCATCCCTGCGCAGGCAGGGATCTCATATAAATCAAAAAGCGAAGTCAGCAACGGCTTCGCTTTTATTATTTTTTTAGATTTCCGATTATGATTGTATAAGAATAAAATATTCTCTACTTTTTTATATAAAGAAAATAACAAAAGAGAGGATTGAAATATGGAAATCTTGTTGGAAAGTTTCGGTCAGGAATGGGAAGCTTTAGTGCGATTGTTACCACGGTTAGTAATTGCATTGGTTGTGTTTATTGTAACCATCTTTATCAGTAAATTTATTAGTAAGGGTATCATGAAACTCCTTGCCAGAGGTAAGTTTAATCTCATTCATCAGAATTTCTTCCGAGGCATCACCCGGTGGGTAATGATGATTATCGGTCTCATCATTGCATTAAATATTCTCGGACTCAAAAGTCTGGCTACAAGTCTGGTTGCCGGAGGAGGAATAACCGCTGTTGTACTAGGTTTTGCATTCCGGGAAATAGGTGAGAACCTGCTTGCCGGTTTTTTCCTTGCTTTCAGCCGACCGTTCGAAATCGGAAGTCTTATTCAATCAGGAGAATTTCAGGGGATTGTGAAAAATATCGAACTTCGTTCGACACACATTAGGGCTGCCGACGGTCGGGATATTTTTATTCCAAGCTCCGAAATATTCAGTAAACCGATTATCAATTTTACAAAAGATGGTCTCAGAAGGTTGTCGTTTAAAATAGGTATTGATTATTCGGATAACTCTGAAAATGTCAGAATGTTACTGCTTGAAACAGTTAAAGGTGTTGAAAATATTCTGATAGATCCAAAACCGGGTGTGATGTTTTCAGCATTTCAGGCACAGTATGTAGAACTCGAAGTGTTCTTTTGGATCGATATGTTTGATAGACAGGTCGAATTAGGGAAGATTCGCAATGAAGCGTTTGAAAAATGTCGTAGAGCGATAATGGAAAACAATATTACAGTTAGTGCGAATGTATCAAACAATTTATCCTTGAGCAGTGCCAAAACATTGGAGCTTTCTATTAGTAAGGTATAAGTGGTATGTTGAATCGTTTAAATAAAACTTATAGGAAAAAATTGCAGGCATCCTGCCCTCTCTTATCTGTTATTATAGATTGCTCTACTTCATTTTGATAAGTATGAAATACAAGGGGCAGACGAGGGCGTCTGCCGCTCACAATATCGGAGACCCCTGCCTCCGCAGGGGAGGAGTGAGAAGATAACGTGCATTTCCATTCCTTCCTTGACATTCCCTTCAATCTTTCAAACATTACCCTCCATGACCAAAGGGATACAATATATACTTATCGCCGGACTGTTTTTCACGCTGATGAACGTCGGGGTGAAATATATTCACAACATCCCTGCCTACGAAATTGTATTTTTCCGCGCTTTGGTTTCGCTGGTTGTCTGTTATATCATGCTCGTTCAAAAAAAGATTCATCCGTGGGGTAACAATAAACGGGACCTGATATTCCGAGGTATCTTCGGAACCGCTGGACTGATGATGTACTTCTACACGATTCATGAGATGCCACTCGCATCCGCGGTCACAATACAATATCTCTCACCAATTTTTACGATCATCATCGCCGGGTTCATGCTCAAAGAATCACCGCGACCGATTCAGTATCTCTTTTTTCTTGTTTCGTTTACCGGGGTGGTGATGATCAAAGGATTCGACCCGCGTGTTTCAATAGCAGATTTAGTCATCGGTGTTTCAGCGGCGGTCTGTTCCGGCTTTGCTTATAACTTTATCCGCAAACTGAAATCAACCGATGACCCGCTGGTAGTAGTGTTGTATTTCCCGCTTGTCACTGTACCGGTGATTGGTATTTACACTGCCTTCCATTGGGTAACTCCGAATGCGATTGAATGGATGATATTAATTGCCATCGGACTTGCCACGACGGTTGCCCAGATATATATGACAAAAGCATATCAGCTTGAGAAAGCATCCAATGTCAGCAACTTCAATTACCTCGGTTCGGTCTATGCGGTGTTGATCGGTTACTTTTTCTTTGGGGAATATATCGGCTTGCTGGCACTTTTGGGGATTGTTTTGATTATAGTCGGAGTGTTATTAAGTTCACGATTCCGGACGCAGTAGTGATGGGTAGTATAATCACCAATTTAAACCTTGACGTATCTTCTTAAGATTCTTAAATTATATATAGAAATCATCATGACAAATGCAACAAATGGGCGAACTGTAAAATAGTTCTATACTATTGCTAATTTTTGTATTGAAAGTGATAATGATGAAATCAATTCAAATTCTCAAATTTGTTTATTGTTTTAAATCATGGATAAATGCTGAAGACTATCCAAGCAGATATGGATTTGCTCAACGTGTCGCTTACCAAAGAAAATTTGTATGTGGATGGATATTTCTTCTTGTACTATCGGGAGCTTTTAGTTGGTGGGCGTATTCCTATAAACTAAATCAAACGGAAAACGAAAATGAATTGAATCGAAGTGAGATTGTAATCAATGAATCGACCAAACCGACAGATACAATTTTACCTGCAAAAACATCATTAGCACTTTGGACTCCATATAAAGATCATGAAGGGTTTGCCGGTTACAATGGATATAAGATTGTTGAGGAAAGTTACATTCCGAATATAAATCATCTACAGATTCAACAATCTGTTGTTTCATACCAAAGTCAAGTGCAGTTTGCCGATGTTATATCATATTCACCAATCGAAGGAGATGAGTTAGGTTTATATTTACCCAAATTAGTAGAAACTGATTTCTTTGAGCAGAATGATCGAATAAATAATGACCTTGAATTTAAAGTTTTAAGAAAAATAGATCCTGAATATCCGATGGTTGCACTGGATGCCGGCAAAGAAGGGAAGGTTTCAATATTAGTCTATGTGAATGAATATGGATTGTTATCTTCGTTCCCGGATAATTTAATTAATTCAAGAGATGAGAGAATTATAACATATCACATTTCCAAACATGATAGTGAATATGATTTTCAATATATCATAGTCAAAGAAGAACCAAAAGATTGGTTTTTTGCTGATAACTTATTAGAGATACTTCCAAAGTGGAAGTTTCAACCACAGGTAGAAAATGGGCTGGCTATTCCTGAATTTGTCATAATTACTTATGACTTTTGTTTAGGAAGTAATTGTGATAAATTATTTGTGAAGCAGTTGATGGCTCATTAAAACCTACTATTTTACAGAACTGGGCTGGCAGAACCGCTAAAGGGTTCTGCCCTACAATATAACTTTTAACCAGCTAAAAATCCCAATTTCCCCCAAATCCCGACCTATGTGAAAAACTTCACCTAACTAATTGCCCCTCAATCGTTTAAATAAGCCCTTTCCGCTTGACATTTTCGACTCTTTTCCATATTATTTGAGGCTATGATATTAGATATGCGTCAATTTGATATTTTCCCGGCACAAACAACCGTGACCGGTGACCCGGAGACGTTAGCCCTTGATTATCAAGGACTAAACAAAGTCATCAATGTTTCGGCTGATGTCCGTATTCAGAAATCAGGTGAGGAATATTTCTGTCAGGCTTTGGTCAATGCGGTCGTATCGACCGAATGCAGCCGTTGTCTGACTGATTTTGACCTTGCGGTGAATCAGGATACCGATTTTATCGCATGCTCCCAGGTTACCCATGAAGAAAAAGCGGGAGATCATCCGGATGATGAGGATTATGTCTTTTTCACCGGGTCCGATATCCAGGCGGATATATCTGAAATCGTCAGACAGGCAATAATTTTAGCCGTTGATTTGAAACCAATCTGCTCCAATGACTGTTTAGGTCTATGTCAGACCTGTGGTATAAATATGAACGAAGAATCATGTAATTGTGTAAAAGAAACAATCGATCCGAGATGGGAAGGTTTAAAAAAACTGTCCGGATCGGCAACTGAACATAAGGAACAACGATAATGCCTCTTCCAAAGCGAAGACATTCCCGCACCCGCGGACGCAAACGCAGAACCAATTGGAAACTTGCCGTCCCGAATGTAGGTGAATGTTCACACTGTCACCAGCCGAAATTACCGCATCATATCTGCACACATTGCGGTTATTACAACGGCAGACAAATGATTAGCGTAAAAGAAGTATAAGATATTAACCGAACTTTCGAAGGATACAAATAAATCCTGATATGACAGCTGCTTCTGTACATAAAATAGTACTCGATGTAATGGGTGCTGATTCCGGCAAAGCCGAAATCATTAGAGGTGGATTGGCTGCAGCAACGAATATCGGAGATTCGGTACATATTGCTTTTGTCGGCCGTCAAAAAGAGATCGAGGAAATTCTTTCCAAAGAGGAAAACGTTCCCTCGAATATCTCGATTATAGACGCTGAAGATGTTGTCCCGATGACGATGACCGCAACCGACGGTGTGCGTATGCGCAAAAGCTCGATTGCAGTCGGACTCAGGCAGGTCAAAAGCAATGATGCCATTGCATTCATTTCACCGGGTAACACCGGTGCCGTGATGGCAACATCGCTTTTGACACTTGGACGAATCGAAGGAGTCTCCAGACCGGCAATCACCGCAGTATTCCCGACATCATCCGAACGCCCGACGGTCGTCTTAGACGTCGGTGCCAATGCTGACTGCAAGCCGCAACACCTTTCACAATTCGCCGTAATGGGTTCCGTCTACGCTTCGGTAGTATTCAAAAATGAATACCCGCGAGTCGGACTGCTTTCCATAAGCGAAGAGCGTTCCAAAGGGAACGACCTTATCTTCTCGGCACTTAAACAGTTGAATGACTCTAAAATCAATTTTGTGGGAAATGTCGAGGGACGTGATGTCTTAGCCGGAACCGTTGATGTTGTTGTTACCGACGGATTCACCGGAAACATACTTTTAAAATTTGCCGAATCAATCAAACCGATGCTTGTTAAAAAAATGCAGCGCCAGATACAGACTAATATTTTCTCCCGTTTTGGTGCTGTGCTTTTGCTTCCGTTTTTAAAACGGATGCGCAACACCTTTGATTATTCGGAATCAGGGGGAGCACCTCTTTTAGGTGTCAATGGGATTGTCATTATCTGCCACGGCACTTCAAGTGCTAAAGCAATACGGAATGCGGTACAGGTCGCATACAGGATGGCGGATAAAAAAATTAAACAACGGATTCATGATGAACTGATCACGAATCATTTTGGACAGAGTAATGGGAAAAATAAGAGCCAAGATAATCGGGACGGGGTCGTATACTCCTCCCAAGCGAATGACTAATGCCGACTTTGAGAAAATAGTCGAAACTTCTGATGAATGGATCAGAACAAGGACCGGTATCAAAGAACGCAGATTCGCCGAAGATGATGTAGCTGTTTCCGACTTAGCTGTCGAAGCATGTAAAAACGCAATCAAATCATCCGGACTTAAAAACGAAGATATAGACCTTCTCGTCTGCGGTACGGTCACCCCGGATTACCGGTTACCGTCTGCAGCATGTATTATTCAGGAAAAAATGGATTTACCGAATGCTGTTGCATTTGATATTGTCTCAGCATGTACCGGATTTATAAACGGACTTTCTGTTGCAGCATCATTTATTGAAACCGGTCAATACAAAAATGTATTAGTTGTCGGTGCTGAAAAGTTGACATCAATAATGAACTTTACAGATAGAAACACCTGCGTTCTCTTTGGAGATGGTGCCGGTGCTGCTGTGTTAACCGGTTCGGATGATGGAAGCGGGATTCTTTCAACATTCCTTCGTTCAAACGGTAAATACCGTGAACTCCTCTGGATTCCGGATGGCGGTACAGCAAAACCGATTGATGAGGGATATACATTTGATGGTTCCGATAAGGTTGTCATGAATGGTGCCGATGTATTCAAAATCGCAGTCAAACAGATGTGTGATTCAGCAGTACGGGTTGTCAAAGATGCCGGAATTGACTCTGAACAAATTGGACTGATTATTCCCCATCAGGCAAATATCAGAATTATTGAAGCTATCGCAAAAAGACTCAAAGTTTCGATGGACAAAGTTTTTGTAAATATAGAAAAATATGGCAACACTTCAGCAGCATCGATTCCAATCGCATTAGACGAAGCATATGAGCAGGGAAGAATAAAAGATGGCGACTATATTTTGATGGTCGCTTTCGGCGGCGGACTCATCTGGGGTTCCGCACTTATGAGGTGGTAAACTATGGGCAAAACAGTTTTCTTGTTTCCCGGACAGGCATCACAATATGTCGGGATGGGAAAA
>QQUK01000042.1 GCA_008501655.1 Calditrichota bacterium | reverse complement strand
TTTCCCGGTGAATCCGAAAGCACAGGTCATTCATTCGATAAAAGCTTATTCTACAATTCTTGGTGTTCCCGATGCTGTCGACCTTGCGATAATAATTGTTCGGAAAGAACTGGTACTTGATGTTGTCAAACAATGCGGTGAAAAAGGTGTCAAAGGCTTAGTTATTATTACAGCAGGTTTTTCAGAAGTTGGCAAAGAAGGAAAAAAAAGGGAACTGGAAGTTCTCAAAGTTGTCAATGATTACGGTATGAATATGATTGGTCCTAATTGTTTTGGCATTGTAAATACGAATCCGGAAATCAGTTTGAACGCAACTTTTGGTAAGACCTATCCGAAACAGGGAAGAATCGGATTTATCACTCAGTCGGGTGCAATGGGTGAAGCAATAATGAATACAGCCAAAGAGCTGGGCATTGGTTTTTCGGTTGTAGCATCTATTGGTAACAAAGCAGATATTTCTTCAAATGATATTTTAGACTATTTTAAGGATGACCCCAATACTGATATTATCTTGATGTATCTGGAAAATTTTGGTAATCCGAGAAAATTTACTGAAATTGCCAGGGAGATTACCCAGACTAAACCGATTGTAGTTGTCAAATCAGGGCGGACAACCCTTGGCGCTAAAGCGGCATCATCGCATACCGGTGCTTTAGCCGGTTTGGATATCGGGGTTGATGCTCTTTTTGAGCAGACCGGAGTAATGCGTGTAGAGACGGTTGAGGAACTCTTTGATGTCGCTTCGGCACTCTCAAACCAGCCGATTCCTAAAGGGAACAGTGTTTGTGTTGTAACAAACGCCGGTGGACCGGGTATTCTGGCTACTGATGCCTTGATAAACTATGGAATGGAAATGCCGTCTCTTTCTCCGACTACGGTAAAAAAATTGAAAAAATTTATATCAGCTGAAGCTTCTTTTTCAAATCCGATGGATATGGTCGCCGGTGCCGGTGCTAAAGAGTTTAAGCTGACTTTGGATGCTGTTAAAAATGATAAACGGTATGATTCGATTATTCCTATCTTTGTCCCTCCGGTCACAATCAACCAGCTCGAAGTAGCCCAGCATATTTATGAATCGGTTAAAGATTGTGACAAAACGGTGCTTGCCTGTTTTATGGGTGCCGGTGAAGGTTCCGAAGGTATCAAATTTCTTAAAGAACATAACATACCGGTATATATCTTTCCTGAAGCAATTGCAAAAACGTTGGCGACGATTTCAAAACATCAGAAATGGCTGAATAAACCGAAAGGGAAATTCAGGAAATTCAAAGTAGATGAAGCTTCCGTACAGAAGATTTTGGATAAAGCAGTTAAGAATAAAGAGAAATCAATTATCGGTGAGGATGCAATTGATATTCTGAAAGCATACGGTATCGCCGCTGCTGAATATAGTTATGCTTCGTCGGTTAAAGATGCTCAGAATATTTCGTCAAGTATCGGCTATCCGGTTGTAATGAAAATCAATACTCCGCAGATTCTCCATAAAACAGAAATCGGTGGTGTAAAAGTTGATTTGAGAACAAATGATGAAGTAAAAAAAGCATTTAATGCACTGAAGAAAAATGTCTCTCCTTTAAAAAAAGGTGAGTCATTTTCTGTCTCAATCCAGAAGATGATTGTCGGTGGCGTGGAAACGGTCATGGGTATGACAATTGACCCGTCTTTCGGTCCCCTTATTATGTTTGGACTCGGCGGTATTTATGTTGAGATTATGAAAGATGTTTCATTTAAGATACATCCGTTGACTGATGTGCAGGCAAAAGATATGGTCAGGTCTATGAAAGCATTCCCTTTGCTAAACGGTTTCCGCGGTGCACCGGCAGTTGATATTAAAATGCTTGAGGATACACTTTTACGATTATCGCAGCTGATAAAAGATTTTGATACGTTTCAGGAGATTGATATAAACCCGTTTATAGTCTCACCTGAAAGAGAGCTCTGTAAAGCGGTAGATGCCCGCTTTATTTTAAAATAACTTGAATTTTTAAACTGAGCTCATATCTTAAAGTATATAAAACAGATGGGAACAGATGGTAAAATATGAACTGAAATCGAAATCAGCGTGGTCATTTCTCAAAGTCGCTTTTATTATCAATCTGATAACCGGATTTCTCCTCGGGCTTTTTTTGACACCGTTTTTATCATTTTTTCTTATGTTCTTTTCTTCTGTTATTGAAATGCAGTTCCAGATAGATATCAGCTCTTCCTCAATAGAATCGTTTCTTGTAATTTCACCTCTTTTAACAGCATTCTTTTTCACTTTTTTTGTGACCTTTTTCGAGTGGATTGCGATTTTATTGTATAATTTGTTTGCCAATTTACTTGGAGGTATTATACTTTCTCTTGCAGGTGAAGAGATAAAGTCAGACAATATTGTCCGTGAATCTTCACACGTAAAAACGGTAATCAGCCCTGCTGCACCGGCTGTAAAAGCAAGAGATGTAGAGCAGCAATCAGATGCACCGCCACCGCCTCCACCGCCCGTATTCGAAAAGAGTGATGCGGTACATGAGATTGATGTTGAAATTGTTGAGAAACCAAAGGATGAAAAGAGAGAGATGATAACAGAACCGGTTCGCGTACGATTAGCACCATCACCATCAGGATATCTTCATGTCGGAACCGCCCGTATGGCGATAGCAAATTATCTTTTTGCCCGTCATACGAAAGGTCAGTTTCTGATTCGGATAGAAAATACCGATGTAGCCCGGTCTGATAATTCATTGATTGAACCGATTCTCTCCGCTCTTGACTGGTTAGGTATTCAATCGGACGAAGAGATTGTTTATCAATCCGACCGTCTTGATTTATATAAAACAGCTGCACAGAAGATTCTGGAATCGGGACATGGATACAGATGTTTCTGCACTCAGGAACAACTCGCCGCAGACAGGGAAGAAGCACAGGCTAACAAAGGACCGCTGCAATATAACCGTCGCTGTCTGAATCTTTCCAAAGAAGAGGTTGACCAGAAACTCAGAGCCGGAATCCCATACACTATACGTCTGAAGATTCCGGATGGTCAGACAACATTTACCGATTTAGTTTCCGGTGATTTAAAAAGAGATAACAAGGAAATCGAGGATTTCATCATTGCCCGTTCAGATAGTTCGGCTACATACAATCTTGCTGTCGTAGTCGATGATAACGATATGCGGATATCTCATGTGTTGCGAGGTAATGACCATATAACGAATACATTTAAGCAGATTCATATTTATCATGCCCTCGGTTTTAAGCTTCCGGTGTTTGGACATGTCCCGCTGATTCTCCGTCCTGATAAAAAGAAAGTTTCAAAACGGCTTGGCGATAAAGATGTTGCCCAGTATCGTAAGGAAGGGATTCTTCCGGAAGCGATGTTTAACTTTCTCTGTATGCTCGGATGGTCGCCGAAAAATGACCGTGAGATTTATAATCGTGATGAACTTATTGATATATTTAATGAACATAATTTCAATTCTTCAAATGCGATTTTTGATGAACAAAAACTCGAAGCTTTTAATATGGAGCATATCCAGCTGAAATCCGACCATGATATTGCAATGCAGGTAGCTCCGATGCTTGTTGATGCCGGGTATACAACCAAATACTGGCTGGAAACCCGTTGGGAGTTTTTAAGAGATCTGGTTGCAATACTTAAACCAAGATGCCGGAGAATGTCTGATTTTGTAGAGCAGTCAGCTTATTTTTTCCAGTTTGATTATAAATATGATGAAAAAGCTGATGCGAAAAACTTTACTCCGGAAGCAGCTGAGATTTTGTTGCAGCTTGCTGATAGATTTGACAATATTGCAGATTATAAAAAAGAATCAATCGAGTCAGCCCTTTCTGAGCTTGCCAAAGAAAAAGAGATTAAAAAAGGAGTGCTGATTCACCCAACGAGACTTGCGGTATCCGGGGTTCCCCATGGTCCGGGACTCTATGACATATTATATCTGGTAGGTCAAAAAGAAGTTGTACAAAGAATGCATAAAGCTGTAGATTATATAAAACAAAAATAATTTTATATGTAAGGTATAGGTGACAACATGAGCAACGAAAAAGAAAAAATTGCCGAAATTTTGAAAAAAGCTATCAAGGGTGAAGAAGACGGATATTATTTTTATAATCTTCTCTCTGAAAAAGCAAATAATGAAGAAGCCAAAAAGAAACTTGAAAATCTTCGCGATGATGAGATTCGGCATAAAGAAACTCTGGTTGGTCTTTACAAAAAACATGTTGGTGGTGATATCGGCGAACTTCCTGAAAAAGGAATCAATGCATTAGCGGAAGTATTCCGTAAAGGACATCTTGAAGATAAAAAAACGGAAATGGAATTCCTCAATCTTGCTATTGAAGCTGAACTTGCCGCTACAAAGTATTACCAGGAAGAACGTCAGTTGATAAATGACCCGACATTTATAGAGATTTTTGATAAACTTGCCGAAGAAGAACATGGCCACTACGAACTTTTAATGGCTGAAAAAGAAGCATTGACCGGTAATTATTACTGGTTTAGTTATGATGATGAATCACCGATGGAACATTAAGTTTTTCGGTATGGACATAAACACATTATTGGGTAAAGTTATAAAGTAACTTCCGGAGGTATTGATGCATTGGGTATGCGAAATCTGCGGCTATGTTCATGATGGTGATGAACTGCCGGATATGTGTCCGGTTTGTGCTGCTCCTAAAACCAAGTTTGCTCGATTTGAGGAAGAGGACGAAGCAAGTTTATATAACGATTTCGATGATGACGAAGATTTTGAGTCATCTCTATTTGGAGATTTAGAAGAATAACTGATGTCAGAATCCGAAATGGATCATAACGTGTTACAGATTGGCGATGTCGCCCCTGATTTCACCTTACCGACTCACAACGAAGGCGAACTCAATCTAAAATGGTACCGCGGACGGAAAAATGTCGTGTTAGCATTCTATCCGGGTGACTGGACAGCCGTCTGTGGTAATCATATAGCACAATACAAAAAAATATTTGAACAGCTGACGGACCTTGATTGTCAGCTGTTTGGCATTTCTGTCAATTCCATTCCATCTCATATTGCCTGGGCAAAATCATTGGGGGGACTGATGTTTCCTTTGATGGCCGATTTTTATCCGCATGGCGAAGTCTGTCAAAAATACGGGGTTTTTAACGAATACGGCTATTCAAACCGAGTCGTTTTTCTGATAGATAAAGAAGGTATCATCCGTTTCATAGATGATGTCGATTTGAGCTTAGTTCCTGATAATGAAAAATTACTTTCCGAACTTGCCAAATTACCCAAATAATTCGTACTATATACCCTAAGTAAAAACTAAAACAGTAACCCCGGAGGACAGATATGTTAAAAACAGGTACAAATCTTCCCGCATTTAATCTTGAATCATCAGCAGGCGGGAATTTTTCGGACAAAGATGTATCCGATAAATATGGAGTCATTATTTTTTACCCTAAAAATAATACACCCGGCTGAAACAGGCAACTTGCTGCTCTGGAAGAGTATAAAGAAAAATTCGATTCAGAAAATACGATTGTATTTGCCATTAATCCAGCTTCGGTGACCTCACATGAAAATTACTGTTCGAAAAAGGGGTTCTCATTCCCGATTCTCTCAGATTCGGACAGGACAATAGCTGCTAAATTTAAAGCTTTAAAAGAGAATGGTAAAAGTATTCAGAGAACGGTATACGCTTTTGACCCGGAAGGCAAAATTATCTATGCCGAACAGGGAATGGGTAATTATGATGATATTCTGGACATTATCAGAGGCTGAGAATTTAGGTTGAAAAATAAGAAAAATCTGTTACATTTACCGCTTATAGTAAGTTGTAACTTTTTAAAGAAAAGATAAAAAATGTCTGAAAAACCTGAGATGACAGAAGATAATAATAAACCGGAAACCAAGGATTTTATCCGGACTATTATTGATGAACATAACCGAAGCGGTCGTTTCAACAAAAAAGTTCATACCCGATTCCCTCCGGAACCGAACGGTTATCTGCATATTGGGCATGCCAAACCGATCTGTCTTGTTTTTGCTGTTGCAGAGGAATATGGCGGCCTCTGTAATCTGAGATTTGATGATACCAACCCGGAAAAGGAAGATCCAAAATACGCTGAAGGGATCATGAAAGATATCAAATGGCTTGGCTTCGACTGGGAAGACCGTTTGTATCATGCATCCGATTATTTCGACCAGCTTTATGACTGGGCTGTTCTGCTTATTAAAAAAGAACTCGCCTTTGTCTGTGATCTCTCAGCAGATGAGATTCGGGAATACCGGGGAACATTAACAGAACCGGGTAAAAATTCCCCGTATCGGGAACGCTCCATTGCAGAGAATCTTGATCTGTTTGAAAAGATGAAAAACGGTGAATTTGAGGATGGCTCCAAAACCCTTCGGGCTAAAATAGATATGGCATCAGGTAACATGAATATGCGTGACCCGGTCATGTATCGAATAGTTCGTTCAACACATCCTCGAACCGGAGATGCATGGTGTATCTACCCGACCTATGACTGGGCGCATGGACAGTCTGACTCTATCGAAGGGATTACTCATTCGCTCTGTGATATCTCTTTTGAAGATCACCGTCCTTTGTATGACTGGTTTTTAGATAAACTTGAAGTCCATCATCCTCAGCAGATTGAATTTGCCCGTTTGAATATTACTAATACGGTTACGAGTAAGCGCAAACTTCTCCAGCTCGTGAAAGAAAATCATGTCAACGGCTGGGATGACCCCCGTATGCCTACCCTGTGCGGATTACGCAGACGAGGCTTTACTCCAGATTCGGTCAAAGATTTTATCAACCGTCTCGGCTATGCCAAAAAACGTGA
>QQUK01000333.1 GCA_008501655.1 Calditrichota bacterium | reverse complement strand
CGGTGGACGTTGGAAGATATAAAATGATGGCGGTACTGCATCCAGATGGGCAACAGACAATTCTGAAATTTTTTACATGGACGGAACTACACTCATGGCGGTTGATGTCAATCTTTCGGGTGGGAAGTTTGAAGTCGGTCAGCCAAAAAAGCTTTTTACAAAATCAATAAATTATAGCGGGGCTGTGGTCGGGCCAAGATACGATGTTTCGAATGACAATCAGAGAATTCTGATGAATATCTCTTTAAATCAACGCTCCGATGACAATATTATTATCGTCCAGAACTGGTTAAAGGAGCTTGAAGAGAAATAACCGCATTTCCGCCAATCTTAATTTTCTTGCCAAAAATCTGTATTAATGTATATTTAAGAGAGATTCGGACGATAATTATATAAAACAGTTAAAAGTAACAACCCGAGGCATCGGTGAAAAAATCTCTCCTCTTAATACTATTGGTGCTTATATCCCAAAGCGCTTTTGCAGATTTTAGTCTTAAAATAGACAGACTTAAATGCTATTCTATTGGGGATAATGCCACCGTTTCTGTAAAAGTAGACTATCCGACAGCCAACTATCAGCTTGGGGGATATGATTTAGTTATCCGCTATGATACACGGCTTTCATTGCAGAATGTAACTCCCGGAAATCTCCTCATATCTTGCGGGTGGGAGTATTTTAATGTCACCCAGATTGATGTCAACACGGTACGGGCGGTAGCTATTGCTGAGATAAACAACGGAGCTAATCACCCCAGCTGTTTTGCCGCTACAAATGGTGCTTTGGCATACTTCTCTTTTTTCATTGCTGCTGGTACTATTCAGACGGAATTTTACCCGATTTATTTCTATTGGAATGGTTGCGGGGACAACACGATTTCTTCCCGGGATGGAACATCCCTTTATCTTTCGGATTCTGTTTATAACTATGATGGAATTACAGAATCCAATATTACCGCCGATACAACGTTCCCGACTCCATTCGGAACGGCAACATCCTGCCTGAGTGGTATAAATCCGATACGATATAGTGAGATAGATTTTTATAACGGCGGAATTGATATTTCTGCGGTTGACCCGCAAGCTATTTGTCCCTCAGATATATATGTAAACACAGCAAATGATCAATGTGGTGCCAATGTCTTTTTTCAGATAGCTGTCTCGGATACCTGTTCCGGTGTATCAACATCAGCATCTCCGTCATCCGGTTCATTTTTCCCGGTTGGTCAGACGGTAGTCAATGCTGTTACTTCCGATGCTCTCGGTCATGTGGACAGCTGCTCCTTTTTTGTCAATGTCATTGATAGCACTCCCCCGGCAATAACCTGTCCGACCGATACCACAATCACTAACGAACCGGGTCAATGGTATGCTCAATTCTTTTATTCTGTATCGGCCGAAGATAACTGTTCCGGTGTCACATTAAACTCTTCACCTCCTTCGGGTACATATGATCCGTTAGGTGAGAATGAAATAGTTACGATAGCATCAGATGCTTCCGGAAATGTCGATACCTGTCTTTTTATTCTGACGGTTGTAGATATTGACCCGCCTGTCATAAATTGTCCGGAAGATATCGTAGTACAGAACAGTCCTTCAGAATGCGGTGCCAATGTTTCGTTTACAGTAACGGCAACGGATAATTCATTATCGACAACTATTACAACCGAACCTCTATCAAATTCATATTTTCCTGCAGGAACTACGTTAGTAGCCTGCGAAGCAAAGGATCCTTCGGGTAATGTTGACAGCTGCTTTTTTAATGTGATTGTCAATGACATCGAACCGCCGGTATTAACCTGTCCCGATGATATAATTGTTTCTAATGATTCAGGACTCTGTGGGGCAACTGTTGATTTTTCTGTGACTGCCTTGGATAACTGTTCCGGTACTGTTATAGAGAGCAATCCCAACTCCGGTTCGTTTTTCCCGATAGGTTCGACCTTGGTGGTTTCATCGGCTGCAGATTCAGCCGGTAATGCCGATAGCTGTTCGTTTTATATTATCGTCAATGATACGGAAACTCCTCAAATCATCTGTCCTGATAACATTGTTGTATCAACCGACCCGATGAGCTGTTCTGCTATTGTTGATTATACACCATCAGGTTCTGATAACTGTGGTGGATATAGTATCGAAACTTTCCCGCCATCAGGAACATCTTTTGAACTTGGGCTTACAACGGTAACATCGGTGATAACCGATGCTTCCGGGAACAGTGACAGTTGTTCGTTTACGGTGGAAGTCATTGATGATGAACCTCCTTTATTAAATTGTCCGGTTGATATGATTGTTCAAAGTGATTCAGGATTTTATGGTGCTGTTGTAAATTACAATGCACCGGCGTCAGAGAATTGCGGTGATGCATCAGTTTCTGTCTCACCGGAATCGGGAACCTATTTTGAAATCGGTAGTCATACAGTCAATGCGATTGCGGTTGACTCTTCAGGGAATGCTGATACATGTACATTTTTAGTTACAGTAATTCTTACCGATGACGATTTTGATGGTATTGCAAACTTTGAAGATAATTGTCCGGCTGTTTTTAACCCTGACCAGACGGATACAGACGGCGATGGGATCGGGGATGCCTGCTGTTGTATTGGAATCAGAGGGAACGTTGACTCCGGTTTTGAATCAGAGGAAAACCCGGGGATTGATATTGCTGATATTGTTTTTCTTGTATCGTATGCCTTTGGAACGCCGTCCGGTCCGGCACCGGAATGTCATGATGAAGCTGATGTTGATGGAAGCGGATTTATTGATATTGCCGATGTTGTTTATCTCGTTGAGTTTGCTTTTGCAACTCCATCAGGACCGGCACCACTCAGTTGTTATTGATCACAGACCTGTGATTATCTAATTCGCTCAACCAAATCCGGTACCACACCCGCCGCCTCCGCATGACGGAGTCGATTGGGTAGAACCAGCCGATGCTGCAAAAGTCGAAAGCTGTTTCTCAACTTTCTCCGATTTGCATTCGGGGCAGGAAATTTTCTGGACTGAGTTCTGAACAAGCTCTTCAAATTTCTTTGAGCAGTCTGAGCATCTGTATTCATATATAGGCATGTTATTTTCCCGTGTCCGTTGAATCTTCAGGTTCAACGGTTTATCGATTGAGTCTGAAGACTCAATCGACACATTATAAATTCAAGTCCCCTTCGACTCCGCTCAGGGTGACTTGTATTTGTCATACTGAGCCTGTCGAAGTATGCGCCATCTATTTTTGTACGGACATCACCAGACCGGCGACCGTTCCCAGCAATAAGGAGGGATACGGGTTTGCTGTCAAAGATCAGGTCGTCCCGAAAGTACAGACTAACAGGTAGTAGCCGAATCCAACGGCGGCACCGCCAAGTCCATATAAAGCTGTTCGTACATATTTGTTCATTTATTTCCTCAAACTCCCCTCTATAAAGAGGGGCTGGGGGTGTGTTCCTGTGACCGTTGAATCTTCAGATTCAACGGTTTATCGATTGAGTCTGAAGACTCAATCGGCACATTATAAATTCATGTCCCCTTTCCGCCTCTGGCGGACTCAGGGTGACTTGTATTTGTCATACTGAGCTTGTCGAAGTATGTTCAATTAAATCGAATCTTCCATTATCTTTATCAGTTTTAACTCTACTTCGTCAGCAAGGTTCCGCAAATCGTCCTGTTCTATAAAATCGGCAATCATTGTCGGTTTCATGAGGGTCACCGAAACATTGTTATCATGTTGTGCGACAACGAATTTACAGGGCATGAAGAGGGCGACATTGAGGTCAATTCCGAGAGCTTTATTGGCAAACCCGGCGTTACAGATTTCCATAATTTTGAGCGGTTTTATTTCAAACCCTTTTTCTTCAAGAGTCGCCTGGACATTATGAGTATGAAGCAGCCGGAACTGGTTATCAACCGTGTTTTTTTCGATAGCTTCGACTACATCGTTAAACGGTTTATTGGTCTCTTTTTTATATGCAAATTTTTCAATCATATACCAAATCTCCTTTTGTATTTGATAGAAATATAGTCAAAATGATGCAAAGTGAGGAGGGATTTTTTGGGTTAAGTTAGCAATTGTTATAACCGATTGATAAATTATATGGGAGTAATAGAAGAAATCTTATGAATCCGAAAATAAGTGCAATAGAGTGTTTAAAAGAAGGCTGGGAATGTTTTAAGGTAAGATACTGGCAAAATGTGGGAATATATATTTTGCTGTTTGTAAGTATGATGATAATACCAATTTCATTAGAATATTTGTTTCGATATTTTGGAATATCAATTCAAGACAATGGTTTTTCATGGATTAGTAACTTCATTATCATGCCAATTTTTATTGGTAATCTTATTTATGTTACGCTAAAAATAGCTAGGAAAAAGTTTGGTTCATTTAGGCTATTTAATTTCAATTTTAAATTTATGATTAAAATAGTTTATGCATTTGTAATCTTATACCTTATCTTAATGTCCTCATTTCCTATTTCAATAGGAATTGTATATTTAGCTCTATATACACAAAAAATTCCATTTTTTGTAACAGTTATAGTTGCAATTGTTAGTGCATCTATATCTATGTATTTTGTACTCAGAACTCAGTTTGTTTATTATATACTAGCAGATGATTCCGAAATTTCAGTTATTAATGCGATTAAAAAAAGTTTCAGAATTACAAGAGGTCATATATTGAGTTATCTTCGATTGTTTGGATTATTAGCTTTAGCAACGTGGGCAGGTATAATCTTGTTTATCATTCCAGGTATCATTGCATACATTGTCGGTTGGATTGCTCTTTCCAGATTTTATCTTAAACTTATCGATATTGATAATGCCAACCAAGAATCCGAACAACCACAAAAAATCCCCGTCATCCCTCTTTAATCTCATACGATGTTGTTACTTCTGCCGGTTCCTGCACCGTCTGTGAGACAACGCAGTATTTTCCCTCAGACATATCGATCGCTTTTTTAAGACGCTTCTCTTCTAAGTTTTTTCCGGTGGCGATATATTTGATTTCAAAAGTATGGAACGGTTTTGGATAGTCGTCATTTTGATGTGCGATGACTTCGATTTCCAGCGACGTCATTTCCTGTCGCTGTTTTTTCATCAGACGGACAACATCAACACCGGTACATCCGGCGATACCATAGAGCAGAAGTTCGGTTGGTTTAAATCCGTCAGCACTGCCGCCATGCTCTTCGGCAATATCGACTGCTATTTTATGCCCGAATGCGGATGTTGCTTCAAACTTCATTCCATCGGTCCAGTTCATTTTTATTTTCATTTTATCTCCTTCATTTTATTTGTCAGGCAAGATGCCTGACAACACAGTTTACTGCGAGACGCTTGCTAATACAGTTTTAGGAAGATATAAAATGATTCTTAAATTGTCAGGGAAAAATGCTGTCAGGAAATCCGCCGAGGCGGACTAACAGCACAGTTTAAAAATGTAAGTGAAAATATAATTTTAAAGTTTGTGTGGACTAACAGAAGAATATGAGACTCCTGCCTTCGCAGGAGAGGGGTGGTCTTGATATTCTCGGTTCTAATAAAATACAATCGTGAAATCCGTACAACTGTATTGACATTGCATTTTAAGGTTTGTGCAGACTAACCGGTTGTAAGTCTCCTTTTCGCCGAGGTGGACTCAGGATGACTTACATACTTAAATGAGTAGGTCGAAACTCTCGAGTTTCGACAATTTTTCTATGTGTAGTAGGTCGGGTTCGCGGAGAGAAACGGTAGTTTCTCGAAGAACCCGACAACTGAAAATAAGTACTCATGGCAGAACCACTAAAGGCTGAAAGCTCGCCTTGGTGAGGTTCTGCCCTACTTAAAATTCGTTCAATTGTATTTGAAACTCATCTGCAGTTGATACAGGTAGTTTACATACAGAATTGATACATACGTATACCTGCAACTCACCGTCAGTTACTTTTCTGTTTTCAAACAGAGGAATATCAACATCACCGTTCGGATGATAGGCAATAACTGAGTTTGGAATATATGATGCATCCACCAGCTCAAAAATCTTTTCTTTTTCAGATGAATCACCGACAACGACAATCTCAATTTTATCATTCAGAAAATAATCTAAAGCCAAAACAGCAGAAGCCATTCCATTTGGATATATTTTCATTTTAGCTGTCAGAGCATTGATACCTTTTTCAAAAGCATTGATAAAATCAGCATCGCCGGTTATCCGATGCAGTTTTACAAGCGACTGTAACAGAATTGACCCGGCGGCAGGGACAGCAGAATCGGTTTCATCGGATGGCCGCATTATCAGGTCATTGAGTGAATCCGGTCGAAGATAGAGTTTTCCGTTGTCATCCATAAACAGTTCGATCGCTTCTGAGGCAAGTTGCGATGCAAACTGAATCCATTGGACATTATTGTCAGAACGGTCGAGTTCATACAAATCCAGAAGCCCTTTGAGGTAATAGGCATAGTCTTCCAAAAAAGCACCATCAGAGTGAATCCCTTTTCGATAGGAATGAGTCAATGCGTTACTTCTGAAGAGTTCACTTCTGACAAACGATGCATTTTTTAAAGCAGCATCGAGATATTTTTTATCTCTGGTAACCTGATACCCCCGGGTAAAAGCTGAGAGTGCCATGCCGTTCCACGATGTCAGGATTTTATCATCGGTCAGGGGACGGATTCTTTTTGCACGGGCATCATATAATTTTTTAATCGAACTTTTTATTTTATTCTTTTCTACGTCTGTAATAGTATCATACAGTTTGTGGGAGATTTCGGTTTTGTGCAGAATGTTTTTTCCTTCGAAATTTCCTTTTTCGGAAACATTAAACAAGTCACAAAACAAAGATGCATCATCACCAAGAATTTTGTCTAT
>QQUK01000259.1 GCA_008501655.1 Calditrichota bacterium | reverse complement strand
GGTTTATTGTCTTTGCAAGGTATTCATTTACGCAGTGTCCATTAACAACTGATTATTCGGTCCTTCTCAATTTTGTTGATATGGTCGATTTTGGAATTGTCGAAGATGGCACCGCTATCGGAATGGCAATTGCTAATGCCGTCAACAGACTCAGAGAATCAGAGGCAAAATCAAAAATTATAATCCTGCTTACCGATGGTGATAACAATGCTGGTGAAATTGATCCGATAACCGCAGCAAACCTTGCCCAGGCGATGGATATAAAAATCTATACAATCGGAGCTGGTAAATCTGGTAATGCGATGTATCCGTATCAGGATCAGCTTTTTGGAAAACGATATGTGTACCAACCGACCAATATCGATGAAGAGACCCTCAAAGCTATTGCCGAACGGACAAATGGTCAGTATTTTCGTGCCCGTTCCGGTGAAGAGCTTGAAAATATTTATACTTTGATTGATGAGTTAGAAAAAACTGAAATTAAAGTAGCTTCACACGTAGAGTATGTAGAGAAATTTCCAATTTTTGTTTATGCGGGACTTTTCTTTTTGCTCATGGAGCTCCTATTGGCAAACACTGTATTAAGGAAACTACCATAAGATGAGATTTGCGGAACCATTTAACTTTCTTCTTTTGATTTTAGTTCTCTTTTTCGGGATATTCTTATTCTGGGCAATTGCCAGGAAAAAGAAACTCCTGAATCTGTTTGGTGACTTGCCTCTGATAATGAAAAATGCACCGTATATTTCGTTTATCCGGCAAAGAACCAAAGCGTTGCTGCTAATTGTCGGACTTGTTTTTATTGTGTTTGCATTAGCCCGTTTACAGTTTGGTACCCATCTTGAAAAAGTGAAACGGGAAGGTCTTGATATTGTTGTTGCTCTGGATGTTTCCAATTCGATGCTTGTTCGTGATATGAAACCGGATAGATTGACAAAAGCAAAACAACAGCTTCAGGGTATCATCGATCGACTTCAAGGTGACAGAATCGGACTGGTTGCATTTGCCGGAAACGCCTTCACTCAATGTCCGCTGACATTGGACTATTCTTCAGCAAGACTGCTTTTGCGTTCACTCAATACTGAATCGGTTTCGATACAGGGGACGAACTTAACCGATGCTATTGAGACATCTTCGAAGATGTTTGACAAAGAAACAAAAAAATATAAAATTCTACTTTTGTTGACCGATGGAGAGGATCATTCGGAGAATGTTGAAACAGCTGCAGCGCTTGCCCGGGAACAGGGAATTAAAATTTATACAGTCGGTATAGGTAATCCAAATGGGGAACCTATTCCTATCGTTGACCGTAATAATATACAGGTAGGTTATAAAAAAGATAAAAACGGTGAAGTCATTGTTTCTAAGCTGCATGACGATATTCTTAAGGAAATTTCAATGAAAACCGGGGGAAAATATTATCATGCAACTGCCGGAGAAATCGAACTGGATGCTATTTTTGATGAGATTTCGAATCTTGAGAAAAAAGAACTTGAAGGTTCTTTAGTGACCCGGTATGATGACCGTTTTCAATGGCCGCTTTTGATTGCACTCTTTTTTATCGTTGGTGAATTCTTTTTATCTGAGAAGAAAAAACCGTTAAAGGATTAGATTATGAAAAAAATAACTTTGACAATATTTCTACTGATTATCTTTACTTTATCCGCATCTGCAGATGATTACATCGATTTTGTTAGAAAAGGTAACAGAGCATACTCCGAAGCAAATTTTGAAACAGCTCAGGAATTGTATCAATCCGCAGAAGAAGAGATGCCCAACAAACCGGAGATAGCCTACAATCTTGGCTCTGTTTCATTCCAGCAGGAAGATTATGATGCCGCCATTGAGCAGTACACAAAAGCACTGGAAACAACAGACCTGGATATGCAGGCGCGATCCCAATATAATCTTGGCAATGCCTACTTTAAAAAAGGTGATTATCAAAACGCAATAGCCAGTTATCAGAAATCACTTGAAGTTAACCCCGATGACCATGATGCTAAGTATAATCTGGAACTTGCCCGCAAAATGCTGAAAGAGCAGATGAAACCGGAAAATCAGCAGAACCAACAGGATCAACAACAAGAGCAGGACCAGCAGCAACAGGAACAACAAGAGCAGCAAAATCAGGATGAACAGAATCAGGATGAACAGCAGCAACAACAGCAGGGGGGAGAGTCCGATGAAGAAAATAAAGATCAGCAGCAACAGCAAAAACCTCAACAGGGTGAAGAAAAAGAGATGTCAAAAGAGGATGCTGAACGTATATTAAATGCATTAAAAGATGCTGAACAAAAAGTTCAGGAATCAATTAAACGCCAGCAGCGTAAAGCTGCAACTTATGATGGGAATGACTGGTAACCGATGATGAGAAGAATTATCATATTAGTATTGTTCTCAATAGCAATATTATCTGTAGGGATTATCAATGCTCAAACAACCGATGAAGTCACGGTCGATGTATCTTTAGACTTAGACACAATCGGTATGGAAGAATTTGCAACTCTGCAGATTGTTGTTGCCGGAAAGACCCAAAACCTCCCAGACCCTAAAATGCCGACTCTCTCGATGTTTGATGTCATGTCCCAGGGGCGGTCATCAAATTTCAATTATAATAATGGGGTTGTCAATACATCGTTGACCTACAGGTATTTACTTGTACCAAAACGTCCCGGTACTTTTCCTATCGATCAGATTTCTGTTGTTTATAATAACAAACGGTATAAAGGTAATAAAGTTGAGTTGACTGTGCTGAGTAACGGCTCTTCAGTTCCAAAATCATTATCAGATAAAGTTGTCGATGCCCGGGGTGATACCAAGAATTATTTTCTTGAAGCTGTCGTCGACAATCCTACTCCGTATGTTAACGAGCAGATAACGCTGACTTTGAAATTTTATATTTCGATACAGTATTACGGTTCGCCGGAACTATCCGAACCGACGACAACCGGTTTCTGGACAGAGATTCTCGGTAACAAAGCACCTTATTACCAGACGATAAACAAAACAAGATACAAAGTTATAGAACGAAAATATGCTTTATTCCCGACACAAACCGGGGAACTTGAAATCGGCCGAGCACTGATTCGGGTAACGGTAGCATCAAAGTCAAGCAGGCAGGATGATTTCTTTGGATTCTTTGGACGGGGGAAGGAAGTATCGATAAGAAGTAACCTTGTAAAAGTTAATGTAAAAGAGCTTCCCGGTATGCTTCGCCCGGACGATTTCACCGGAACTATCGGTCGGTTTAATATTACAGCAACTGCAAACAAAACGGAAGTGGAAGCAAATCAACCTGTTTCAGTTACCGTTAAAGTTTCCGGTACCGGCAATATTAAATCAGTCGCTGAACCGATTATCCCTGAGATGGATGATAAGTTTCGTGTATATAGAGCATCTACCTCGGAGAATATCTCTAAAGTAAATGATAAAATCGGCGGTACTAAAATCTTTGAAGAAGTTTTTATTCCAAAACGTCCCGGGGATCTTGAAATACCGGCAATAGCATTTAACTATTTTGACCCTTCGACTCATAAATATAAAGCAATATCAACCAAGCCGATAAAATTGAAAGTAACCAAACCGGAAGGTTTTATTGCCTCGGCGGATATTCCTTTTGATGCTCCTGATGCTGTTATTAGTTCTAATACTCGTGATATCCGGTTTATCAAAGAAGATTTAGGAGATACCAGACAGAAGGGAAGACTTACATTAAGAGAACCGATTTATATATTTGTAAATGCCCTTCCGGTTCTTGTGTTTGTCGGTCTGATGGTTGTACGGATCCGAAATGAAAAATTATCCGGTGATGTTGGATATGCCCGTTCCAAGGCTGCTCTCAAAGAAGCTAAAAAACGTCTCTCAAAAGCAAAGTCAATTGCGAGCACAAATACAACTGCTGATTTTTATCTGGAAGTATATACCGCGTTGGTATCGTTTATTGCAGATAAACTGAATATATCTCCACATGGTCTGACGACAGATAAAATAAAAGAACTTCTCAAAGAACGTAATGCTAACGAGGAACTTGTAAATCAGGTCATTGCGATTATGAAACGTTCCGATTTTGCAAGGTATGCACCGTCAAATATCACTCAGGAAGAGATAAACAAAGATCTCTCAGATGCCGAAAATATTATGGCTGAAATTGTGGGGGTCAATTTTGAGTAAAGTATTGGTGATAATAATTTTTGTTCTTTTACTTACTGTGTCTGTGTTTGCTGATACTGAATTGTTTCAGCAGGCAAACGATTATTATAAACAAAGAGATTACTCTAAAGCTATTGAACTTTATAAACAGATTGAGAGTAGTGAAATCGAATCAGCTGCTTTGTATTTTAATCTCGGGAATGCATATTTCAAAAACGGTGATCTTGGACATGCGGTCTTAAACTACATGAAAGCAAAACGGATTGATCCAACCGATCAGGATATCCAGCAAAATCTGGAGTTTGCCCAGAGGTTTTCTTCGGTACAGATGGAGGGAGTGGAGTTAAATCCGATTACAGCATTCCTTACGTCTATTGTTGAAAACTATAAACTTAATTTTCTTGCCTGGGTTTCATCATTTTTCTTTATACTTTTCATTGTCGCGATAACTTTACGATTTGCATTAGTTTATAATAATACCCTTACCAGAATGTTTGTTGTCTTTTCGTTAGTCTTTTTGGTAATTGCCGGAGGATTGACTACTTTTAAATATAGAAGTGATTATCTTACAAAACGAGCGGTTATTATCGCTGAGGATAGCAAAGTCTTTACGGGTGCATCAGAGCAATCGGATGTTGAACTCGAAGCAGCACCAGGATTAGTTGTAGAGATATTATCTGAATCAACAGATTATTATCAGGTCCTCTTTGAAAATAAACGCAGGGGATGGATTCAAAAAGAGTTAGTTGCTGAAATATAACAAGTTAACTGCTCTTTCTTATAGTTTATTTAATTGACAGTTTATACTCAAAGCTCTATTTTAAACGTTACTGTGAATGAAAGGTGAATAGTGGCTTTATTGAAGAAAAAACAGTTCTGGGGAACTCTTATAGCTGTTGCACTGATGGTTTATTGTGTGAAAGATGTTCGTTTTGCTGACATCGAAGCATTATATTATCGTGTTAATCTTCTATATCTTCTTTTGGCCATTCTTTTTTCATTTTTGTTTATTCTCTCTAAAGCACTTCGCTGGAAGATGATGGTCAGTCAGCAGAAGAAGATAACCGGCTGGCGATCGATATCACTTTATTCAGCCGGACAAATTCTTAACATCGTTATGCCGTTATTGACCGGGCAAGTCGGAAGGATGTTTCTTTTTTCAAAAAATGAAGGTTTTAAAAAGACATTTATATTTTCCACAATCGTTTTAGAAATAATTTTTGATTCAATTTCGCTATTGATTTTTCTCCTGATGACATCGGTTGTGATAGCTTTTCCGGAAGAATACCGGTCTATGAGTTATATCATAGGCAGCATAACTCTGGTCGTAATGATTCTGCTTTATCTGATTTTGAGTTTTCAACAGTCGATTGTAGATTTTTGCCATAGAAAGTACAGGGACAAATGGCCAAGTTTATATATCGGAATAAAAAAATTCCTTCGCTCATTCGTCCAGGGAATCAATCTTTTAAAATCAAGCCAGCATTTCTTTGGTTCACTTGGCTATTCAATCGCCGGTTGGATTACGCATACACTGGTCGTCTATTTTCTCCTCTTGTCATTTGGCTTTGATCTTCCGATTTTTGCTGCTGCATCGGTGATGATTATCAATACGATTGCACTTATGGTACCGATAACCCCGGGAAATGCAGGGACGTTTGAGATAGCTGTTTCAACATCTTTAGCAGCTTTTTCAGTTGCCAAAGCTGATGCTGTGCTTTTTGCCCTGGCTCTTCATTTGCTGGATTTATTGCCGATTGCACTATTAGGCTTTATTTATCTGCAGATGGAAAAGATTTCCATTAAAGATATTAAAGCGGAACATGAAGAAGATTACGTGTTTGACAAAGTAGATGAAGATGGTTTACTTATCGAAAACGAGGAAAATATATGATTAAGACTTTTCACTATCTGCCGGATAAAGGCGTTGATGTAATCGATGGAATCGCTGATTTTGATTCTTTGATTGCTGATGAAAACGCTATAATCTGGGTTGATCTGTGTAAGCCGACTGATGAGGAATCATATGTTTTAACGCACGATTTCAAATTCCATCCACTTGCTATTGAAGATGTTATCTCTGAAAAGCCAAGAACCAAAATTGATGATTACGGCAGATATCTGTTTATGGTCTTTCAGATTGTCGACTATGTCGGTAAGGATGAGGGATTAAAAATAGGTGAAATTGATCTGTTCTTATCAAAAAATACGCTGGTTACGGTACATTACGATCAACACCGTATATTTGACTATCTCTACCATCGAGCTGCAAGAGATGAACGATTAGTCGGCAGGGGAGCAGACTTTTTATTCCACGCTGTTGTTGATACTATCGTCGATAATTTTAATACAACCCTCGATATTCTGGAGTTTGACGTTGATCAAGTTGAAGATGATGTTTTAGGAGAGGCAGACGAGGATACTATTCGCTCAATTTTTACCCTTCGCCGTGATATTGTGCACCTGAAACGGATTGTTCTCCCGCAAAAAGAGGCTTTAAACAGATTGTCAAAAGAACAATTCAGTTTAATCAGCAAAACTGCATCGGTATACTTCTCGGATGTTTTTGACCATCTGGTAAGAATTAATGATATCACTGATTTTCATAGAGAAATCCTGAATTCTTCACTTGAGGTATACTATTCCTCAATTTCTACAAAAACCAATGAAGTGATCAAATTTCTGACGATATTTACAGTTCTCTTTATCCCGCCGAC
>QQUK01000233.1 GCA_008501655.1 Calditrichota bacterium | reverse complement strand
GGCTCGTGATATAACTATCGCCGGAGCTTTGACCGAAGCCAAAGGTGATCGGACAAAAACCCCATCACAGCAGGATGACAAAGATTTCTTCCTGCATTTAAAAGAAAAAAGAGATGACGGTATTATAGTCCGTGGTGCCAAATTGATGATTTGCGGTGTTGCAGCTGCCAGTGAAATTTTTGTTATTCCCGGAACCGCTTACAAGGAAGAAGACTCAGATTGTGCCGTTGCATTTGTTATCCCCAGAGATACCGAAGGTTTGACAATCATTGAAACCCGTCATCCTTCCGATGACCGTGATGCCGAAGACGGCTTTGATAATCCGGTTACCGAAGGGGGGATTACTCAGGCATATCTTTTCTTTGAAGATGTATTCGTTCCGAACGAACGAGTATTCATGTGTGGTGAACATAAATATACCGGTTCCAATATCGGCTATTTTGTTATGCCGTATCGAGCAGCAATCGGCGGCTGTGTTGCCGGACAGGGGGATATTAAAATCGGTTCAGCTATTCTAACCGCGCGGACCAACGGACTTAAATCAAAAATTTTCAAAGATAAACTGGTGCAGATGAATATCAACAATGAAACAACCTATGCTGTCGGAATAGCGTCTGCTGCCAGAGGGAAAAAACATGAATCGGGTGCATGGATGTGCGATCCATTGTTGTCTAACGTAAACAAAGTCCATGTTGCCACTCTTCCGTATAACACATCTGTTATTGCGCAGGATATCGCCGGTGGTATCGCTGAGACCGGATGTATGCCTTCTTATAAAGATTTTACTTCGGAAAAACATGGGCATCTGATACAAAAATATATGCGAGCTAAACACTCAGCTGAGTCGCGTGCCCGGGCGGCGCGTCTCGTTGAGTGGTGTACTCTTGGAGGCGGTGTTCCCGGATGTATGCACGGGGGCGGTTCTCCGGACGGTGCCAAACTTTTTATCAAAGCATATTCGGAACTTGAAAAGAAAGTCGATATCGCAAAAAAACTTGCCGGTATTACCGAAGAGATTCCGGAGCCTTAATTTTTAAAGATACTTTTTACTTGGTTGTTTTTAACCGGTGCTGTAAGAGTGCAGCATCGGTTTATTAAAAGATTGACGAAGAGGTATTATTACTCTATACTTTTTTCTCTCTAGAGAATAAAAAATGGGAGGTATATCATGAAAAGAACGTTTATAATTTTCTTCTTGTTATTTACTGTTTCATCAGTAAATGCATTTGATGGAAACAGAAAAGGGTTTGTATTTGGTGGTGGAGGTGGAATAAACAGAACTCATAATTTGAATAACAATAGAACAGATCCTGATATTCATTATATGATTGGTTACGGGTTTAATGAAAAAAATACACTTGTACTTGAAGGTCATAATATAATTAAACTTAAAGATTGGGATTTAATCTATGGTCATGGTGGAATTATGTGGTATCATTACTACTCAAATTCTACTAATAGTTTTTATACAGTTTTAGGAGTTCGGTATATTTATGAAGCAAACTTTAATATAGGGGCTGGAATACTTTATCATTCGAACTTCCAATTCGGATTCGTATATCATAAGGATTATGAAGATGATGATTGGTATCAGGACTGGAAACTTACTGTAACATATATAGGATTTTGATTTATTGACACGGTTGCGGTTGAGGACCGCTTGAGAACATAAAATTAACCAGATAAACTATATCTGAAATATCCAATCCGCCATCAGCATTAACATCGGCTTCTTCAAAACATATCGGAGCTGGTCCGGCTGGTGTTCCAAATGAATAATCTACAAAATATACTAAATCTCCAATATCAATAAGATCGGAAGCATCCCCATTTATATTCCCGCGAATATTATTACAGCAAGGTGTCGCAGTTGAATAAACATCCGCAAAAAATGGAAATGATTTACTTCCGCAAAATGTATATTCCTGATTGGTTGCATTCAGAGTATGGAAGATAAAAACAGCTTCCGAACTGAACTGGGGAATAATCCAATGACTTGTTATCTTATTAGAGTATACGGTTCCGAATTCAGATTCAGTTTGTATTGTTTGTTGGGTTCCGTCAATAAATACTTCCAGATAGGAAATCTCATAATCGGTATGAGCGGTAACAAAAAAGTTATCGACATTCTCACCGCTGACATTTGTAATGTTAAACATCGCAGTGTCCGATGTCAGAGTGCCTTCAAAGGCTAAACTGGTCGTATGAGGGGTCAATGTTGACTGGAAATCAGCAAATGTTCCTGATACGACAAAGAGGAGGATAAAAAGAGTAAATTGTATTTGTTTTAATTTTTGTCTCATTAGTAGTATATAACCGGGCTTTTTTACAAAGGTGCCGTGTTTATCCATTAAAGTACAAAAAAAGCTTAATTTCACAAGGTTTTTCGAGTTTTTTACAAATTATGCGTTAATTCTTTGGTTAGTGAGCAGTAAAGTCGATAGTTTATGACCTGCTTTCGATCTCTTTGACAAGTTCATCGGTAAATTCTGAAGTAGACAGGGTCCCTCCCAGGTCTTTTGTCAGATGGTGCCCCATAGCAAGAGTCACCACGATTGATTTCCATATCTTGTTGGCAGCAGCATCTTCGCCAAGATGACGAAGCATCATCAGTGCTGAGAATATAAGGGCGGTCGGGTTGGCAAGGTTCTTTCCGGCAATATCCGGTGCGGAACCATGAACCGCTTCAAATACAGCATATTTTTCACCGAGATTTGCACCCGGGACAACACCAAGTCCACCGACAAGTCCGGCAGCAAGGTCGGAGACGATATCCCCAAACATATTTCCCAAAAGTAAAATATCAAATTTTGTCGGGTCCATGACCAGATTCATACAGAGAGCATCAACAATTTTGTCTTCAGCAATAATATCCGGATAATTTTTGGCAACTTTTTCAAATGAATCTAAAAAGAGACCGTCAGAAATTTTCATAATATTTGCTTTATGAACCAGCGTTATTTTTTTCCGGTTGTTTTTCCGGGCATATTCAAAAGCAAACCGGGCGATATTATTTGATGCTGTCTCCGTGACAACTTTGATAGCCTGGGTGACACCGGGGGAGATAAGATTTTCTATACCGGAATACAAATCCTCAGTATTTTCCCGGACAATGACTAAATCGACTTTATCAAACCGGCTTGGAACACCGCCGATAGATTTTACCGGACGAAGATTAGCATATAAATCAAGCTGTTTGCGGAGGGTTACGTTAGCTGAGCGGAAACCTTTGCCGACAAGGGTTGTCAGCGGTCCTTTGAGAGCGATTTTGTTTTCACGGATTGAATCAAGGCAGGCATCCGGCACTGAAACACCGTATTCCTGAACGGCAGGGATACCGGCAAGCTGTTTGTCCCACTCGATATCAACACCGGCAGCTTCGATGACGCGGATGACCGATTCGGTTATTTCCGGTCCGATACCATCGCCGGGGATGAGGGTTACTTTATGTGCCATTTGATTCATTTCCTTTTATTTTTAAGTCACCCTGAGCGGAGTCGAAGGGGGACTTAAATTCAGTTTCTGACAAACATTGAACTCAGGGTGACTTGGTTTTCTAAAATTTGTCATACTGAGCTTGTCGAAGTATGCTCAACTCATGAACATAATTTAATATACGACAATATTGTCAGGGGCGAAAGTATACTATTTATTTTAAATTTGTCAACAGTGGAAAAATGGCTGTTAGAATAGGATGTAAATTAGTATTTCAACAAATGAAAGTGATGTAGGTCGGGTTCCGAGAGTGAGCAACAGCGAGGGAAGAACCCGACAAAATATGAGACTCCTGCCTTCACAGAAGAGGGGAAAAGTAATAGTAGGTCAGGAGGCGTGTCCTCCTGACATCCCTGTCAGGCAGGATGCCTGACAGCACACAGACGGGGCTGGATTCCTGCGTTCGCAGGAATGACATTATAGAATTGACGATAAAAGTAATCAGTAGGTCGGGTTCCCAGAGTGAGCAACAGCGAGGGAAGAACCCGACAAAATATGAGACTCCTGCCTTCGCAGGAGAGGGGCAAGTAATAGTAGGTCAGGAGGCGTATCCTCCTGATAGCACACAATTTTTGTGGGTGGCAGACGCCCTCGTTTGCCTCTTTACACTTGTTGTGTCAGGTGCTGATTCACCGAAGGTGGATTGTCACCTGACATGATGACCTGTCAGTTCACATTCCCGCAAAAGTGGGAACAGGAACTGACAGAACAGTAAAAAAATAGTGTAATTTTTATAGTACTTTTTGCCTCTTATGTATCAAAAATTTGTGCATTTTGAGAGAACTTGTTGCTTTTGTATAAGTTATCATATAAAATAAGCTTATGGAAGATAAACGCAAAGAGACCGAAATCAAACTGACCGCTGAAGTTAGCTGCGCCGGTTGAGCCTCCAAACTTGCTCCAAAGTTTTTGGAGTCCGTTCTGGCAAACCTGCCAAAAAACTCTCATCCGAACCTGCTTGTAGGCTTTAACACAGCTGATGACGCCGGGGTCTATCAAATTTCCGATGATACCGCTTTAGTGCAGACGGTCGATTTTTTCCCACCGATTGTCGATGACGGCTATAATTTCGGGCGGATTGCCGCTGCCAACGCCCTTTCCGATGTATATGCGATGGGTGGTCGTCCGATAACAGCCCTTTCCATTGTAGGCTTCCCGACTAATCTTCCAGCTCAGATACTGACCGATATTCTTAAAGGCGGCACTGAAAAAATTCAGGAAGCCGGAGCGGTTGTTGTCGGTGGACATTCGATAAAAGATAACGAACTGAAATATGGTGTAGCTGTTACGGGGCTGGTGCATCCTGAAAAAGTGCTGACAAATTCGAACGCTAAAGCCGGTGACCGATTGTATCTCACAAAACGGTTGGGTACGGGACTTATTACTACCGGTATCAAACGGAATGAAGTCTCCGAAACAACGGTTGATATGGTTGTTGAACAGATGGCAACACTTAACAAAGATGCAGCTGAAGTCATGGTCAATCATGCACCGAATGCGGTAACTGATATTACCGGATACGGTCTGCTGGGACATGCCTATGAGATGGCAAACGGTTCCGGGGTTTCTATTCGACTGCATGCTCATAACCTCCCGATTCTCCCCGATGCGATCGACTGTGCCAAAAAGCTGATGATTCCGGGTGGTGCCAACGCCAACCGTGAATTTTTAGAAGGGAAAGTTTCAATTGATTCTTCAATCGATGTAAACATCGTCCATGTCATGTTCGACCCGCAGACTTCAGGAGGATTGTTTATATCGATTCCAATAGCGAATGCTGAAGGGTTTGAGAAAGAGATGCGGGAGAAGAATGTTTTTTGTGTACATGTCGGTGAAGTTGTCGACAAGTCCGAATTCGCGATTGAGGTTATGTAACTAGGCAGTGTAAATATAACAGTATGTATGAATCTTAAAATATTAGTGTTTTGTAATAATTTGTTTTTAAACAGATGCTTTTTATCGAATAACAATACCCCGCAATAGTCTGCCTAAGATATCAGCACCGGTAATGATTCTCTTCGTGTCGGTCCAGAGTAAAATCAGATCTTTATCTACAACGTCATCTTCTGCTGTTTCTGGATCAACTTTTAAATCACTTAATACATCCCCCAGCGGTATATCTGCATCGGTGACAATGATCGGGCGATGACAAAACGGTAAGGGGTCAAATGGTCCGCTTCCAAAAAGTGCATCCCGTAGCAAACCATCAGCATCAACAGCAAGTCTTGGGTTGTTGTTCTGGTCACTAATGATTACCCATTTTTTTTGAGAACTTTGTATCTTCTGCAGAAAGGGATCCTGCATCGATCTGGTTATCTCCGGAAACTGCGGAAAATTTTGTTTAAATATAATATTAACTACAGAATCTGATGACATTAATTCTCCTTCATGGGAAACCGGCAGATCATCAAGAGCCAAGAAATTCAAAGCACCTAATCCTTCCAACCGATCAACATCGGCTTCATCCGCTTCGATATGTTTTTGGATGACATCCCTCAGCTGATGTTCACGAAAATATTTTATTCCATCTTTGCCCAGCCATGAATCCAGCAACAACCCGGTCGGTTTTGCAAGAGGATATAACAGGATTTTATAAAATCTGATTATAGGTGAAAGAATGGAACCCATTTTCAGAGCATTTTTGGAAAAATATGCCTGCGGGATGATCTCACCGCAAAATGTAATGAAAAATGTCGAGAATATGAAAGCATAAACACCGACTAAAACCGAGTTGGACAGTAATGCAAGTAATGTATTAAATGCAACATTTCCCCAGAGGATCGTAGTTAACAGATAATGAGAGTCTTTTCTTAACTCTAATATTTTTATAGCATGTTTGTTACCTGATTCAGCCTCGACCTCCAACCTGAGCCTTGTTAAACCGAATAATGCTAAATTGAGTCCGGAAAAAATAGCAGAATGAATGATACAAACAAACATGCCAATCCAAATTAATGCTGTCATCTGATTGCCTTACGTCACATTGTTTAAGATCAGCTGAAAATTGATCTGTATTTATAAATAGTTTGATACTATCACAATCAATATAAGCAAGAGCGTCAATCCTATCAATGAGATAATCGTGCCGTATTTTGCCATATCCCTTGTAGTAATCTGCTCAGTAGCAAAGGCAATTGCATTCGGAGGCGTCGAAATCGGCAGTGACATCGCAAATGAACAGGCTATCGCTACCGCCATCGAACCGACTAATGGAGAAAATACCGATAGTGATGCGACTATCGGGATGACTAAGTTAGCCGCCGATGTGTTCGACATGAAATTCGAAATCGTTATCGATGTTATGACAAATGCAATCAGCAACAGAAGCGGGGAGAGATTCCCTTTGGTAACAAGACAAACCATATGATCTGAGAGACCGGAGTACTTCCTAGCAACACCGAGGGTC
>QQUK01000364.1 GCA_008501655.1 Calditrichota bacterium | reverse complement strand
GGGACCGATTCCAACTTTGACACAATCCGCACCGGCATCAATTAGAGCTTTGGTGCCTTCAGCCGTAGCAATATTGCCTGCGATAATCGGAAGGTTCGGATAAGCTTTTTTAATTTTTGAGACAGTTGCAATGACACCTTCGGAGTGACCGTGGGAACTGTCAATCACTATAATATCAACACCGGCATCAGTTAATCGTTCCAGTCGTTCATCAGTATCACCGCCAACACCAACGGCAGCACCAACCCGGAGTCTTCCCCCGTGGTCTTTGCAGGCATTTGGATATTGGATTTTTTTCATGATATCTTTGACGGTAATCATGCCTTTGAGGATATACTTATCATCGACCATCAGAAGTTTTTCAATGCGGTGTTTATGAAGGAGTTCTTTGGCTGTGTCGAGATCGGTACCTTCTTTAACTGTAATCAGGTTTTCGGTGGTCATCACTTCTGAAATTTTCCGGTTTGATTCTTTATGAAAGCGGAGGTCGCGGTTGGTTAAAATGCCTACCAGTTTGCCGTGTTCGGTTATCGGGATTCCGGAAATGGAAAATTTCTGCATGACTTCGAGGGCATCACCGATTGTTTTATCGGGTGACATAGTTATCGGATTGACAATCATTCCAGATTCGGAGCGTTTTACTTTGTCAACTTCGGAAGCTTGTTTTTTTGATGACAGATTTTTATGAACGATACCGACGCCTCCCTGACGGGCCAGGGCGATTGCCAGACGTGATTCTGTTACGGTATCCATGGCAGAAGAAACAACCGGAATATTCAAACTAAATTCTTTTGCAATTTTTGTCGTGATATCAACATCTTTCGGAAGGACGTTTGAATATGCCGGGACCATAAGGACATCATCGAATGTCAATGCTTGTTCTTTTAAAATCTTTGCCATGGTATTATCTCTTTATTTATTCTGAATCTGATCCATCCCAGAACAGAAGTCTTCCGCAGTTATCACAAGTAAGAATCCGCGCGGATCTTTTAATTTCCTGAATTTTTTTAGGGGTTAATGCTTTAAAGCAGGCACCGCAAGCACGGTTTTTCACTGCAACAACAGCATTGCCGCCTTTCCCTTTTCTAACGCGGTCATAAACAGCAAATACCTGTCTGGGAATTGCGGTTGTGATTGATTTTCGTTCGGTCTGTTTGCTTGAAACTTTGTCACCGATTGTATCGATTTTTTCCTGTAAGATAGCAAGCTGTTTGGAATTGTTATCTTTGGTCGATTTCAGTTTTTCCTGAAATTCTTCGATATTTTTTTCAAGAGCTGAAATCAGATCAATTGTTTCCAAAAGTTCTGTTTCTTTTTCAGAGATACTTTTTTTAATTGTGTCAATTTCACCAACAAGCGCATCGTATTCTTTGTTTGTTTTAATCGACATCATCTGTTTTTGATATTTCTGCAGATCTACTTCGTGAGCTTTGATGTCCAGTTCAAGCTGCCCCTGTCTTACTTTGGCATCGGAAAGGTCAGACTCAGTTGTTTCAAATTTGAGTTGAAGTTCAGCGATCTCTTTTTTCAAATTATTGATCATATCGGGAAGGTATTCTTTGGAGCGTTCAAGTTCCCCAAGATCATAATCAATAACCTGAAGTTCTAATAATTTTTCAAGATCTTGCTGCATTCAAATCCTCCTAAAGATTTATAGACATACTACCAATTATTACATTAAAAAAACGCATTTGACTTTGGTTACAGTCAAATGCGTTTTTGTATTTTGCTTTGTTTGCTTTTTTTATATCATGCGAGTATCGACAATCTCGCGTAAGTATCTTCATTTCTACAATCATATTTCTTATCCGGGTATTTCCACTTCTCTGTTTCTTTTTTATGTACCTCATACCCAAAGGCTTCATAAAAAAATTTCTGGGCCCTGCAGGACTCGAACCTGCGACCCGCTGATTATGAGTCAGCTGCTCTAACCAACTGAGCTAAGGGCCCGTAGCAAAGCCAAGTTTAAGAAGTTACATCAAAAGTTCTTAATCGTCAAGCCTATTTACTCAGAAAGTTAGCAATTATTTCTAAAAAAATTACAATGTCAAAGAGCATTGGTTCCATTTTAAGTTATCGGCAACAATGATATTTTCAAAAGCTACTGACTTTATTTTTGTAATCTGTTTTATAACAACGAATTACTGTTTAAACCGCAGTGCTGACCGGTTTTTTAAGGTTTTCAACCGCTTTTTCAATCATCGCTGTATCACAGGCGTAGGAGAAACGGATTGATTTTTCATCATCATAAAATATATCTCCCGGTACCGAACCGAGCGAGTAATTATCTATCAAATAATTGACCAGATCCCATGCCGAGCCCTCCCAGGTATCGGTAACTTTGGCGTACAGATAAAATGCTCCGCCGGGAGGAGTGGCACATTTCAGAAATTCAGTAGCATTGACACCTTCAAAAATCAGGTCGCGGCGCTGTTTGTATATGTTGCACATAGTATGGAGATCATCCTGAGGACCTTCAAGGGCAGCAATCCCGCCGTATTGGGTCGGGGTTGAAACACCGTTTATGGTGTACAGAATCATTTTCTTTATCTGGTCGGCAAATTCGTTTGAAGAGCAGACAATATAGCCAAGTCTCCATCCGGTCATAGCATAACTTTTGGAAAATGTAAAAGCTGAAATGACTTTATCCTGCACAGCTTTTGGAAATTCCGAAGCTATGGCTGCCGCCGAGACATGTTTTGAATCATATATAATATCTTCATACGCTTCATCTGAAACAATGTAGAGATTATGTTTTTCAGCAAGAGCCAGAATTTTCCGGTAATCATCAGCAGTGCAAACACCGCCGGTAGGGTTGTGGGGTGAGTTTATCAGAATTGCTTTTGTGTTTTTTGAAATATTCTGTTCAAGTTCGTCAATATCCCAGCGGTAGGCAAGTTCCGGTTTCAATTTAACTTTTTTCAAAATCCCGCCTGAAAGTTCGATAATCCATGCGGTTGCTGTCCAGTTAGGCTGGGGAATAATGACTTCATCCCCTTTGTTTAGAATCGTTCTGAAGGTACAATAGAGGGCGTGCATTCCGCCGTTAGTAACGACGATTTTATTGCTGTCATCAATAATATTGATGTTATTTTTTTCGGTTATTTTTTTGTAGATAGCTTCTTTGAGCGGTTTGATTCCAGTCGAGGGGGCATAATGGGTATGGTTATCATGCATCGCCTTTATCATAGCGTCCTTAATATGCGTTGGTGTATCAAATGATGGTTCCCCTGATTCAAGTCTCAGCGGACTGTCTAACTGGAGCAGTTTATCCCTGACAGTCACGATACCTGAGAAGATGACGTCGCGTAATTGTTGATTCATAATTCTACCTCTATAATAGTTTCATTGACTTCATCAGCCTGTGCCATAATTTTTCCGGTATTGTCGATAACCATCGAAGAGCCTCCGAACTCATTGGTACCATCATCACCTACGGCATTGATTGCTATAACTGGTTTGCCGGTATTAATGGCATGTTCTTTGAGAAGTTTTTTATATGCGTTAATGCGGACTCTGGGGAATGCTGCCGGAGCTAAGATATAATCGACCGATGCTTTTTTGAATCCGTCAAAAAGCGCATGAAAACGGACATCATAACAGATTGTGACCCCGAATTTTCCATATTTAGTGTCAAAAATATTACTCCTCTGTCCCGGTTGATAATGTAAATGCTCGTTCATCGGTTCAAAAAGATTTATCTTGTCATAAATCAATGTAGAATCTTTGCCGTAGTAGATATATGAATTGTACATTAATCCATTTTCCCAACGGGGGGTTCCGATCATAACTTCAAAGGGGTGTCCGGTGCAGAGCTCTGACAGATCTTTTATCTGAGGGAAATCAGATTCTTCAGCACCATTGTAGAGACAACCGGTGGGGGCAAGTTCATTAAACAAAACCAGATCAGCATCGGAATCCGAAACATCGTCGAGAATTGTCTTGATTTCGCCGTTAGTTATATCTTTTTGTACAAGCAGTATTTTCATAGAAGTAATTTAATAATTTTTTGAAATCCTGTGTCCTGTTGAGACCTTTAAACTCTTAATTTTGTATTGTACGATTTATTTTTGAAAAGTCAATCGGCAATAGTGAGAATTTACAGATTTCTCATATTTTAATCCATTGACAAAAAAAGCTATTACACTATCTTAAAAATACCGATACTACTTATTAGATATGCGCTGTTAAAAACGACATTTTTGCGGGGAATTTTGAAAAAGAACTACCAGTACATGTATAGATTTGTTTTTACATTTTTTATTCTACTTTACTTCCTTTTACCGGTAAAATCATCTGCCCTCCCAGAGGGGTCCATAAGCCTTGATTCGATAGGTCCATATGCAACTGATAGTACGATTGGAGTCGGACCGGTCGACTTTTTTTTCAGGTTAACGGTAGACTCAACATCAGATAATATCAAAGGGCTTGCCAACGGATTTAAAGTCTATTCTCCGGATGGAGCAACATTTGATGTCCTTGTCGGAGATACGATTAACGGAATGGGACAAGGAATATTCGATCTTGTATTTACAATAAATTATTTCAGCAAAGATGGTGTTGGTAATGATACGATTGGTTTTTCCGGGGCGACATTTACCAATCCGGGATTAACAGCCGGTTATTCCAAAACTGTTTTTGTCGTGCGTACGGCAACATATGAATCTGATATTGGGAAAACAATTTGTATTGATTCTTCATTTTTCCCTCCGGGTGGCGTCTGGCTCTGGTCGGCTGCCGGTGCTGTAACAAATCCTCCAAGCTGGGATGGTCCCCACTGCTTTGTCATTGATTATTGTATCAATGATACGATGGATACGGATCATGACGGGTTGCGGGATACATGTGATAATTGCCCGGAAAATGCCAATCTCCTGCAGGAAGATTTTGACGGTGATTTTGTCGGCGATTCCTGTGACAACTGTTTTGATATTGTCAATACTAACCAGTCTGATGTCGATTCTGATAATATCGGTGACCTCTGTGACAACTGTCCTGACTCGATTAATACCGACCAGACTGATACAGACGGCGATACAATCGGTGATGCCTGTGATAACTGTCCAGATACAGCAAATGTGAATCAGGATGATTTAGATGCCGATGCTGTCGGTGATTTATGTGATAATTGTACTGCTGAACCTAATTTTGACCAGTTAAATAATGACTTAGATTCACTCGGCAATGCCTGTGATAACTGCCCCGACAGCACCAACATAGACCAATCGGATATTGATGCCGATACAGTCGGTGATGTTTGTGATAACTGCCCTGATACGGCAAACACAGACCAGCTAAATAATGATCTCGATTCATTGGGAAATGCCTGCGATAATTGTCCTGACAGCAGCAACAATGACCAGTCTGATATTGACTCAGATAATGTTGGTGATGTTTGTGATAACTGTCCTGATTCGGTAAATACAAACCAGGTCAATTCTGACACTGATATTTATGGTGATGCCTGCGATAACTGCCCCACAGTTGATAATGAAGCTCAGATAGATACAGATTCTGATACTGTTGGTGATCTTTGTGATAACTGTCCTGACAGTGTAAATACCAATCAATCTGATATTGATTCAGACAATATCGGGGATGTTTGTGATAATTGTCCCGATTCGGTAAACACAAACCAAGCTGATATCGATTTCGATGGCATCGGTGATGCCTGTGATAATTGTCCTGACTCGGTAAATACTTCTCAGGAAGATATGGATAGTGACGGTGTCGGAGATATTTGTGATAACTGCCCGGCGCATTATAATCCAAATCAATCAAATCTTGATGGAGACCGGTTTGGGGATGTCTGCGATGATTGCCCTGAAATCTTCTCGGTGTCCTTTTTCCCTGATGATGATAACGATGATGTTGGTAATCCGTGTGACAATTGTCCTGCTATTGCTAATACAGATCAGAATGATTTTGACGGTGACGGCATCGGGGATTCATGCGATGTCTGTACTGATTCAGATAATGATACATTTGGCGACCCGGGATTTCCAGCCAATACCTGTCAGGTTGATAACTGCCCTGATATATTTAATCCATCTCAGGCTGATTCCACTAATAATGGTGTAGGCGACGCCTGCGAATCATGCTGTAAAAATATCCGCGGGAATGTTGATGTTGATCCACTTGACCTCATTGACATTTCAGATTTAGTCTATTTAGTGAATTATATGTTTGCTTCCGGTCCTGCTCCTTTATGTATGGATGAAGCTAATATTACCGGTGATTTATATATCGATATATCAGATGTTGTCCATCTGGTTGAGTATATGTTTGGAGAACCAAACGGACCACCTCCTGCTGTTTGTCCATAAAATATCCTTTTTCTCTAATAAAATACATTTTTTCTCCGATAAGAATCAAACAGGGAGTTTATGGAGATTATGGCTAAGATTATAGTTATAGATGATGAAGAAATGATTCGCTCAATAGCAGAACGAATCTTAAAAAAAGGCGGTCATGAAGTACTGACCGCTGAAAATGGCAGAACCGGTATTGAGAAATTCAATGCTCAAGTTGACCAGATCGATATTGTAATTTGTGATATCAATATGGATGATTTATCCGGTTTTGATGTTTTACGGGAAATCCGGAAATCAAACCGTGATATCCCGGGAATTGTTTCCAGTGGTAATCCGTATAATCCTGATGATGTTCCAAAAGAGATTAATGAACATATCTATTTTCTTCAGAAACCATATCGGGCAAGCCAGCTGACTGAGTTAATCCAGTCTATACTCGTCCCCCAATCCTAAAAAATTACTCATACATAAACAGAAAAAGTCTATAGATAAAATAGAGAACGAATAAGGCTGTAATTGCTATTCTTCCATATTTTGTAATGGCATTGTCTTTAAACTTTGGAGGTTCCTTCCCCTGTCGGACAGCCTGAAATACCCGAAAATATACAACTATGGAAAAGAATGTAAACAGAACGGACAAATAGGTCATAAACTT
>QQUK01000016.1 GCA_008501655.1 Calditrichota bacterium | reverse complement strand
ATCCGGAAGACTTACGTTTCTTGTTAAAGAGGATTACCTGAGGTATGTCACTGATTTGATATTGGCATCAAATTACTACCTTGTTGATATACCATCGTTTTATTACAATTTTTTTAAACGAAAATCCGATTCTCTTTTATTTCAATCTTTTAGTGAATCTGATAAATATAAACCGTTTTTATATGCTGCAAGCGGTTTTGGATATATGGAAGGAAGGCAGTTTAAACTGGCTGAAACAGAGTTTAAAAAGGCTCTTGAATATCTACCTACCCAGGCATCACTTTATTACTACCTTTCACTTTGTACCGAAGGTGAGACCTCGGAATCATATCTTGAAACAGCATATCAAATGGGCTATTACCTTGCCGAAATCGAATTTCATACAATAAATAGATAGATATAACTCATTTTATTCCTTTGATTTTGAAGGTAATATATCTACATTTATATCTTCAAAAACTGAGACAGGACAACAGATGAATGTAGAAACTATTCCTTATATTGGCGAGATAATGGCAGTAAGTACGGCCATCATCTGGGCATTTTCTGTCATCATGTTTAAAAAAAGCGGTGAAACTGTTCACCCTATCGGACTGAACCTGTTTAAAAACTTTATAGCTGTTATCCTGCTTGTTCCGACACTTTGGATAATAAATGAATCTATTATCAAAGATATACCATCCAAAGATTATCTTTATATTTTCCTCAGTGGAGCTTTAGGGATCGGTATTGCTGATACATTCTTTTTTCTTTGCTTAAATAGACTTGGAGCCGGATTAACAGCAATCGTTGATTGCCTTTATTCCCCGTTTGTGATAGGTTTTTCCTTTCTGATGCTTGGAGAAGTTCTTTCGATTCTTCAGTTTTTTGGTGTTCTGCTTATTATCTCAGCTGTTTTAACGGCGACTTACCAGGGTAACGGTAAAGAGACAACAAAACGGGATAAAATAATCGGTGTCTTGTTCGGAGTCTGCGCTATGCTTTTAACCGGTTTTGGTGTTGTTTTAGTCAAACCGGTATTGGAAAATCAGCCCTTGTTATGGGTTACCGAAATGCGGCTGTTCAGTGGTCTATTGATTCTTTTGATAGTCTTACTATTCCGCCCGAATCGCAAAAAAATTGTCGGTTCGATTTATAAAAACGGCCTTCGAATGAGCACTCTGTTCGGTTCAATATTAGGAGCATATTTTGCTATGATTCTCTGGCTGGGCGGGATGAAATATACCCTGGCTTCGACAGCTGCTGCATTAAATCAGACAAGTAATATATTTATCTTTATCTTTGCCTTTTTAATCCTCAAAGAAAAAATCACAGTAAAATCGGTTATCGGAATTGTTCTGGCTGTCGCCGGTGCATTCATGGTTACATTTGGTGCCTGAACAAGCTATATCCGTTTGTTGACATTTTTATCTGAGTATGTACCTTAGCCCTATGACAAAAACAGAATTATTTGACCGTAAAATAGCTACAATTGCACTGATACGATACGGCGATGTTTATCCCCGTATGATGGAAGCATTGCTTCGTCATTTTGGTAATGTTGAACGAATTATCAAATCCGATTCCGGAACCCTTATGTCGATAGAGGGAATGTCTGCTGATGATGCCAATAATATTATCTATGCAGCCGAACATCTTACTGAAGCTGAGAATTTTTACAAATCTCTGATTGAAAAGGATATCTGCGTCAATTCAAGGTTTGATGATGATTTTCCTGAAAATTTATTTGAGCTCAATGATCCCCCGTCCCTCTTATATCACCGGGGAAATCTGCCTGACAAATCTAAAAAGATAGCCGCGGTCGTAGGTAGTAAAAAGGCGACCAATGAAGGTATCGAACTGACGACAACTCTTGCCAAACAGCTTGTAGATGCTGATGTTGAAATTATATCAGGACTTTCGGGCGGTATTTCAACAGCGGCCCACCTCGGAGCAAAAGCTGCCGGAGGGAAATCATATGCACTCCTTGAATCGGGACATGAACATATCTTCCCCGAAGAATACCGGCCGCTTGCAATTGATATTGTCCAGCAGGGCGGATTAATCTCTGAATATCCTCCGGAAATGGAAAATGAATATGGTAATTTTAAAAGTACAAACCGGATTATTGCAGCACTCGCTCAAGCGGTGATTATTACCGAATTCTACGAAGATGATAAAGTTGTTGACGATTTGCTTAATTGTTGTTCTCAGATTGGAAAGATGACGTTTGTGTTAATAGATCCGAAGTATGGCGGACTTACCGACGAAAAAGGACTCAACAAAGCTGTCCAGTGCGGTGCTGTTCCGATGGTGGGACTTGAAAAAATTCAGGATATTATCGTTTCATTAGTGTAACAATGGATGACGCATATTTTACAATCAAAACTGAATCGGAAGTAGAGACCAAAGTCAAAGCATCCCGTTTTATCGGACGGACTTTAATTGTAGCAACGACTGATGAAATGCTGGAACAGCTCTCGGCTATCAGAAAACTCGAGTATAATGCCAATCATAATTGTTATACGTATATTATTGGTATCACCGAACATGAGACCGAGTTTAAATATTCCGATGACGGAGAACCTAACGGTACTGCCGGAAAACCGATGTACGATGTTGTTGCCGGTTCCGGTGTGACTAATATCTTGACTATAGTCACCAGATATTTTGGCGGAACTAAACTCGGCACCGGCGGACTGGTAAAAGCTTATTCTGAATGTGCAAAGCTGGCGTTGGAAAAATCGGGGAAGGTAGAACATTTTATAACTGATGTTTATAATATCAAAATTGAGTTTCCCTTATACAATCAGCTTTTACAATTGATTGACAGAATCGGAGCAAAACAGATTGATTCGGATTTTTCAGATATCGTAAAGCTGAAACTTGAGGTTCGTAAATCAAAATCAGATAGACTTGTACAGGAGATAGTAGAGCTCTCAAGCGGAAAGGCAAAGATTGAAAAAGAAGAAATATGATATCGATTGTCTCGGGATGGGGATAATTCCGTTTGATTTATTGTTTACAGTCGACAATTTCCCAACATCCGGAAAAAAAATTGATGCTCAATCGTTTATCATGCAAGGTGGCGGTCCGGTTCCGAATGTCTGCATCGGTTTGACAAGACTCGGATATAAGTCAGCATTGATAGCAACTGTCGGGAATGACCCATTCGGTAAACTGATGCTTGATGAGTTAAAAAATGAAAATGTCGTAACTGACTATATGATCGTCAAAAAAGACCCGACAGCACTTGCCTCCGGATTTATCGAACAAGGTTCCGGTGACCGGACCCTTGTTCTATCGCGGAAAATTTTTGTTAAACCGAATGATATAAATCTGAGTAAACTTCCGATTCCAAAGATAATTCACCTTGATGGGCGGGATATGCCGGCTTCGCTGAAACTTGCCAAATGGGCTAAAAAGAATAGTGTCATTGTTTCGTTTGATATCGGGTCAATGCGGAATGATGTTTCTGAAGTTTTTCCGTATGTTGACCATCTTGTTGTTGCTGACCAATATGCGTTTGGGTTTACTAAAACTACAAGGGCTAAACAAGCAATTACAAAATTACGGGATTATTGTTCCGGTACTATTGTTGTCACCGAAGGGATCAAAGGTTCCACCGGTTTAGAGGCTGGTAAATCTGAGTATGTTTATCAGGATGCTTTTAAAGTTGAAAATATTGACACTACCGGAGCCGGGGATGCATATCATACCGGATATCTCTATGGTCTGTTGAAGGGGTTTGATTTACAAACAAGAATGCATTATGGTGCCGCTGCTGCCGCTTTTAAATGCACCAAACCGGGAGCAAGAACCGGAATACCGACATTGAATCAATTGAAAAGATTTATCAATTCTAATCCGGAGAGATATTAAGTTATGCTTGATTGGCTACTATATATCGACACTCAGTTCTTTTTGCTTATCAATAAGACTCTTGCAAATCCGGTGACTGATTTCCTGATGCCTGTGTTTACTGATGACTGGGGATTGCGAATCGGATATGGATTGGCGATGCTTCTGCTTCTCTGGAAGGGGAATGCACGGGTCCGTTGGATGGTTCTTTTTTCGGTAGTCGTTCTTGTCTTGACTGATCAGATTACCGCAACATATCTGAAGAACTGGATAGGCAGGATGCGACCTTGTCATACTTTTGATGAATCGATGATTAATCTGCTGGTACATTGTGGGGGAGGAAAATCGATGCCTTCGGCGCATGCTTCGAATGCTTTCGGGCAGGCTGTTTTTTTCTGTTTTTATTTTCCAAAGATTCGCCCATATTTATATACATACGCTTCTATGGTAGCAATAAGCCGGGTGTTTGTCGGAGTACATTATCCGGGTGATATTTTAGTTGGTGCTGTTTTGGGGAGTGCCATAGCGTTGTTGATGGTGAGTTTGTTTAATTTGTTTGAGAAGAAAGTGTTGGTGAAAAGTTCATGAACAAAAAATTGTTATCACTCATGTCTTTAACGACTATTATTCTGATAAGCTGTGCAACGCCAAATTATATATGTCCTCCCCCTCCTGAACCTAATTTTTTATACTTTGGTGATACTATTCAACATTATCGTACGAATATCCTTGAAGATAGTTGTACAATAGTTTTATCAGCCATAGGTTATTGTACACCTATAGATAGAAGATATGCTCTTGAAGTTGGAATTACAGCTAAATATGACTCAAAAATAAAAAATATACATTTTATTCCAGAAAATATTCAAGTTTTCTTTCAAGGAAAACAACTAACCAAACGTGATGTGTTTTATAATCAATCTCCCCTTACTCAAAACTCAAATTTGTACAGTGCAACATTTTGTTATTTCGAACCTGTAAAGCCTCAACTAACACCTGAACAATTAAATTTCCCTCATAAAATCATGTTTAGATTAGATGAATTTGTATTATATGGTAACAAATTTATAAAAATTGATTCTGTTATAGCTGAGGATGAAAAGTATCATTATGCCGTACAAAATCGAAATAGTTGAAGGTGACATCACAAAGGCTGATGTCGAAGCTATCGTCAACGCTGCCAATAACGAGTTCTGGATGGGTTCCGGTGTTGCCGGAGCAATCAAACGAGCCGGTGGACAGATTGTCGAAAAAGAAGCGATGGCAAAAGGTCCTAAAATGCCCGGTGATGCGGTTTATTCTACCGCGGGGTCTCTTCCCTACAAAGTCGTAATCCATGCTGCCGTCATGGGACAGAATCTGAAAACAGACGCAAGATTAATCAGTAAAGCAACCGTTGCGTCGTTGAACATCGCTGAAGAGTTGAACATCAAATCGATTGCATTCCCGGCATTCGGAACCGGTGTCGGTCGATTCCCGATGCAGGCGTGTGCCTTTAATATGATTAACGCTGTTCGGGGTTATGAAGAAAAATCAAAAAGCCTGGAGCGGGTGCAATTTTGTTTATTTGATTCATTCGGGAAAGCTTTGTTTCAAAATTATTTAGATGAGGTTGAAAATCGGTAGTTTTTAATTATTTGTATTATACTGGTCGATGAGGTTTAAAACATCCTGGTCGGTTACCTCACCGTTTTTATATCTTTTAATCATTCTGTCAATGTCAAACCGGAAAACTGCCGGAGAACTGAAATCATAAACAAAAGCTGACATCTCAAGTTCGTTCACGGTTCCATAGCCGAGAGAGTTACATCCGTCCAACGTCTGTCTTGTTTTATTGACCGACACCAGATGATCCGGGTCAAAGAACTGATTTGACGGGTTGCAGGGCCACATGACATATTTACTCATATAAAAGTCCAAGGCGACCGGGTCTTCACAGATACCAACAGTTCGGGCCAGGGTAGCACCGGCTGAAGTTCTCGATTCCCATCCGACCCATTCGGCGGTGGTTAAAAAGAGATCCGGTTTCCTGCACAGATTCATCCAGCCTGCGACAGCTTCACCAACAAGGAACGCTTTCAGATTGGCATCATCGGTACATCGCCAGGCATTATAAGCGTGAAGATTGCCGTGGAGATTATCATTAAAGTAGGCGTAGACTGAATTTTCAAGTTCAGCGATACCTAAGAATGATTTTGTCGCTGAAGTTATCCCGGCATAATCCTGCGTGCCGCCTTCTCCATGGTTATTCAAGTTTGGTACTTTGATAAATTTCATATCAGGTTGGTTTGCATAACCGTTTTCATACACACCGTTTTTTAAATCAATCAGTTTATTCGAGTATGGTGAACGGATAACCGGATACGGCAGATAATAGAGACATCCGGCTGTCGGCGAAGTCCATTCGGGACGAACCCATCCCTGACCTTCAGCTGGAGAACTGATAACCGGCCAGAGAACGTTGTCATCCTGATTACGGAGAAGTCGGACACCGTTGACATTTGTATACCCGTTGGTATGGTAATAGGCAATCATATCGTTAAAGTTATATGGACCGTTACGAACGAGCTGAGCGGCAGGAGCATCCCAATAGCCAGGTTGTCCCTGTGTATTTTCACAGAAGATAATCTCGCCGTTAAATCCACCCGGTCGGTTGAGGATAACATCGATAAGTCCCATACAACAGGCGCAGTTTGAGGCACCTTGATAACCCCACTGACCATTAGGATTAATCACAATAACATCATCAGCCCCGATGAAATTTTCGATACCGCCATATTTCATATCAATTACTTTGGCGACATTTTCAGCCGGTGTACCGTTTTTAGCTACATAGATTGTAGAGAGAATTGTAGTTTGTGCCTGTGCCGGCGAAAGAAGAATCGAATCAAGCAGATATCCGCCTAAGAGCATTCCGCCTGTATATTTACTTAAATCTTTTAAAAATATTCTACGACTTAAATCCATGATTCCACTTCTAACTTTTGTTCAGGTACTTACATTTCACAAGTGAAAGCTGTATTCGGGGAGTATTGTATCTATCCTATCATAGTAATAAATTCGGTAGATATTGTCAATAACTTGACCTATCTATCTTTTTTATTCAAAGGAGATACAAGGATATAAATTTGAAGTTAGTTTATAATATAGATATTGTTAAAGCGGGATTTCAACTATCCGGTAT
>QQUK01000318.1 GCA_008501655.1 Calditrichota bacterium | reverse complement strand
CATAGTCCGTTTGGTAAATTTCACGAAATCATGGCACCTGCCTGGCATGTTGCCTGGGTGGAAAAAGATTATGATGCCCTGTTTGCTGCCGGTCCAAAGTTTGAAAAAGTATTTACTGAAATTGCTGAAATGAAACCTGTGTTAAAAACAGATGCTCTCCAGGAGAAATTCACTGAAAACAGAGCTAAATTTGCAACCGTTATGAAAACTTATGCGGAAGCATGCAGCACTCAGGATAAAGATAAAGTTTACGAATTGATGCCGGAACTCCATGATGCATTTGAAATGACCGCATCGGTTCTTCTTCCTATCCATTACCCGGAATTTGATGGTTTTGTGATATCATTTAATCTGCTTTATGAATCACACTTACCGGTTAACAATGTTGATGGTATCATTGGAACTTCAGAAACGCTGGTGACAAAAGTTAATAATTTAACTCCGGAAACTTTTCCTGAAGAACTTACCGAGTTAAAAGAACAGATGATTGCCGAGATTGCTGAGATGAAAGTTTTAGTTTTGCAGATTAAAGAGAACTGTGATACTAAAAAGTACGATAATGTAAAAAGCAATGCTGATCTTCTGGCGAAAAAGATTGAGAAGTTTGTAAACGATTTTATTTAAGTAAAATTATTCTTCTGAATCATCTCCGGAGAGATCAAGCATATTGGTATCTTCGGAGTATTTTTTTGACTTGGCGTGGGTCATTCGCATAAGTTTCTGGGTGACCGTGTTGATTTTAATGGCTGATTCTTCAATAGCTTTTAGTTTGGAAATAATATCCTCGTCATATTGATCTTTTTTCATAAGTAACAGCTGGATATTTCCGATGATCGCCTGCAGAGGATTGTTAACTTCGTGGTTTACGGTGACGGCTGTTTCTAAAATCGCAGCGAGGCGTTCTTTGTCAATTTGTTCCGGGTCAATTTCACCCGAAGTCTGGTTTTCGGTTGCCTGAAAACAGAGTGCCAGCATCGCTGAGAGTGTATCCAAAAAGCTATCTTCAGCTACAATCGAATTAGAACCGACTTGAATCCCGATTACAGCACCGAATATGTTTTTGTTAAACATTAAAGGGAGAGTAAATGTATGTTTTGGCAAGTCTCCCCCGAATGACATATATGCTGAAATTAGTTTTTGGTTTTTACGGAGGTTTTCAAAGAGGTTCTGTTCGAGATCATTAAGCGTATTCTGGACATCAATCGAATCAGCATGAGAGACAGCTATTGTAGTATTCTTTTCGTTATCCCAAAGATACAACGAAGCGCCGTTAAGATTGACATAAGAGCAGGTCATCTCAAGAGCCTGTTTGGCGGTTTCTTTGATATTTCCGCCTTCTTTGCCGAATACAGCAAGGTGTCTGAGTATTTCGAATTTGTCCGGTTTTTGTTCGCTCATATTATCCAATAGTTTTATCTCTTTTACTTCTTTGAGCAAAACTGGTGCCTCAAATTGAAAAAATGATTTTTGGCGACAGATCTGAATTTGTACATATATATCGTTAAACAGCAGTAAGTTACGAAACTTGCACCCTGTTCAATAACTGAACAGTCATTCCCGTAATTGAAATATAATGCATTTTTTGTTGCAAAGTGAATTCTTTTTTAAAGTGTTTGACATTTGCCTGTGACTCTCCTAAATTGTTGCTTCTCTGAAAGTGAGGACAACAAATGTTAGAGCCGATGATACATGACAAGTGTGGTGTTTTTGGAATTTTCAACAACACAAAAGCGTCCGACATGGCGTATTTTGGTCTCTATGCCCTCCAGCATCGCGGTCAGGAATCTGCCGGAATTATCTCTGTAGACAAAAATAAAAAGTTTCATCTCCATAAAGGTATGGGTGAGGTAAACGAGGTCTTTTCGAATAAATCAAATCTTGAAAAACTACTTGGTAAATCAGCAATCGGTCATACCCGATACTCTACAACCGGTGCATCCTCGCTTATTAATATCCAGCCGTTTATAATAACAAACCGTGAAGAACAGTTAGCTTTAGCTCATAACGGAAATCTGACAAACTCCTTTGAACTCCGAAGGAAACTTGATCAGTCAGGTTCAATTTTTCAGACTACTTCCGATACCGAAATCATTTTACATCTGACGGCAAAGTCCAAAAAGAAAACCAGGATTGAGAGAATCTCAGATGCTTTAACAAAAATCAAAGGTGCTTTTTCTCTGGTATTTCTTACCCCAAAATCGATTATTGCGGCAAGAGACCCTCATGGTTTCAGACCGCTTTGTATCGGAAAATTAAACCGGTCCTATGTTGTAGCTTCGGAGACCTGTGCCTTTGATATTATTGGTGCCAAATATATCCGGGATGTCGAACCGGGTGAGGTTGTCGAAATCTCTGAGAAGGGAATCGAATCTCATTTCCCTATGAAAAACGGGAAACATGCTTTCTGCATTTTTGAATATATTTATTTTTCTCGACCTGATTCCAAAGTTTTTGGTGAAAATGTTGACAAAGTCCGCCGTCGTCTTGGCAGACAGCTTGCAAGAGAACATCCGGTCGAAGCTGATATTGTAATTGGTATCCCTGATTCAGCCAATACAGCTACGCTGGGTTATTCTGAAGAATCCGGTATCCGGTTTGAAATAGGACTTATCCGCAATCATTATGTCGGCCGTACATTTATAGACCCACAGCAAAAGATTCGTGACCTTGATGTTAAACTTAAATTCAATCCGGTAAAAGGTGTTCTCAAAGGACGCCGGGTAATTGTAGTCGATGATTCGATTGTACGCGGAACCACCTGTAAAAAACTGGTAAAACTTATCCGTGAAGCTGGTGCTAAAGAAGTCCATTTCCGGGTTTCCTCCCCTCCGATTATCTCGCCCTGTTTTTTCGGTATTGATATGCCAACAAAAGCAGAATTGATTGGTGCAAATATGTCTGTTGAACAGATTGAAAAACATATTGGTGTTGATTCCCTCAGATATTTATCAATTGATGGTATGCTTTCTATGCCTTCTTTACCAAATACAACATTCTGTGACAGTTGTTTTTCCGGCAAATACCCGATTTCTCCCCCGCCGACAAACGGTAAATTCAGGTTTGAAAAAATCTAATCGTTTTACTGATTTCGATTTCTGCCGATATTCTAATAAAAGATAACAAATTGACAATTTTGCGTTTACGGCTATATTGCAGGTAACAAAACTACTTCAATTACCGCCTTTATTTACGTATTTCTGTCATGGAGAATAGATTGAATCTGCTGAAATCAAAAACTATAGTAATTTCTGCTCTATTATTTTTACTAATACCGTTTCTTTTTGCTGCTTCAATTCAAAACCCGGATAAAATTGAGCTTCAAAAGAGAGTCCCTGCGGTAAAACCATCATTATATCAAATTGCCGGTAATGCAGAAATTCAGAGGGTTATCATTAAATTCTCTGAGAAAAATCAGGTAAGATTAGCTAATGGTGATTTATTTTCTTCGACAGCAAAATCGGTAAATCAGGTCAATTCCATAATAGCTGATTATTCATATTCTCAAGTCAGACGGCTTTTTCAACAGAAAAGTGAACAGAAACTTAACCGGGATAAACATGCTTACGAACTTCGTTCAAAATCGGAACTTGCTGATTTAAATAATTATTATGCTCTTGAGTTGAGTAACCCAACATCAGCAGTAGACTTAGTTAACAGACTCAATGCATTGGATAATGTAGAAATTGCTTATATCGAGCCGGTTTACTTCCCGGCTGGAGACATAGCCCCACCTACACCGGATTATGCATCATCCCAGGAATATCTGACAGCTGCACCTAACGGTATTGATGCACAGTTTATGGATACGATACCGGGTGGGCGAGGTCAGGGAATTACGATTGTTGATATTGAAGGCGGCTGGATTACATCACATGAGGATTTAGACAAAGCTGACTCCGGTTTTGTACTCGGTCTTCCTTATACTGACCCCAGTTGGACTGATCACGGCACAGCTGTGCTCGGAGTGATGAGTGGTTCGGATAATGCATATGGCGTAACCGGGATTGTACCTGATGCTAATCTGGGTATGGTCTCGATACGGACTATGTCGATAGCTGAGGCTATCTACGCAGCTGTAGATTCACTGCAGGCGGGTGATGTTATTTTGATTGAGATACAGGTTCCGGGACCTCATTATGATTATGCTATTCAGCCGGACCAGTCAGGGTATGTCTGTGTTGAATACTTTCAGGCAAATTTTGATGCTATCAAGTATGCCTGGGCAAAAGGGATTATCGTAGTACAAGCAGCTGGAAACGGGCAGGAAAACTTTGATGATATCGGAATCTACGGTGAAGTATTTGATATCAGTTATCGAAATTCACATTCTCTTATAGTTGGTGCCGGATTTCCGCCTGCTTCAGGAAGTGACCGGGAGATTGAAGTGTACTCAAACTATGGTCAACGGGTAAACCTGCAAGGCTACGGTTCCGGAGTTTATACTACCGGTTATGGTGATCTTTTTGATGGCGGTGGAGATGAGAATCAGTATTACACATCAGGATTTTCGGGTACTTCTTCAGCAGCTCCGATTATTGCCGGTGCAGTTGCATCTTTTCAGGGATATGTGAAAGCAAGTTTTGGTACAACATTAAACGCTGACTATATATTAGACCTGTTTACTGCAACCGGTTCACCCCAACAGGGTTTATTGACAAAACTTATCGGACCCAGACCTGATTTAGAAGCTGCATACAACGCTTTCTCTGCACCACCTTCGTTAACAACAGATATTGCATATATTGATACGGTTCTTCAGGAGGGTGAAATTGCTTTTATTGATATATGGTTCTATAATGGTTCCAGTTTAAATTCTAATTATTTTATCTATGACCGGGACACAACGGCAAAGATGGTAATCGACAACTGGCTTGAGATTTCAGATCAGTCTGGGGTTGTATATCCAAATGACTCACTGATGCTGACCATTACTCTTGATGCATCCGTTATAGAGCAGCGTTCAGATGTGTACGAAGGATTGATTGAAGTGCTATGGGGGCATACTGCCGTGCTTGATTCAGCATTACTTATCCCTGTCTATTTAGAAATACCCTGTCAGGACAGTACATTCTCTGCTCACTCTTCAACCGATTCGGTATTGCCGGTTTATAACTGGGTTTCAGCAAAAGATTCCGGAATCAAAATAGACCATAATGATTATTACAACACAAACTCTGCTGTTATATTTGATGACGGTTCCGCCGGACCATATCCTATCGGTTTTTCATTTCCATTTTATACAACTCCATATGATTCATTTTATGTCGGCATTAACGGCTGTCTGTCGTTTACCGATGCTGAATTGAATATAGACGGTAAATACAGAGATTTTTCAATCCCCGGTTCACCGTTTACAACATTCTTTGCACCGCTATATACTGATCTTGTTTTAGATGATGCTTTATCACCAGATGCCGGGATTTATTATTACCTAAATCCTACTGAAGATACACTTGTTGTGGAGTGGTATAATCTGGCTCATGTCACAAATTCGTTTGATACGACTCTTAACTTTGAAATTATTCTGACCTCCGCAGGTGATGTTCTTTATCAATATAAATCGCTCGGGTCAAATTCAGTCGAACTATATTCATTGATTGGGCTTTCAGAGTTTGATTGTAATGCCTATGGATATATAAATAATGCCGATGATACATCAAAAATTGTTTCCGCAACAGAAACTCTTTTATTCAAGAATCATCTTATTTTCGGTCAGACCGGCAACATTGATGGAGCAGGTGTCATTGATATTGCTGACATGGTGTATCTGGTGGAGTTTATGTTTGAATCAGGTCCACTGCCTATTCCATATGCTGCCGGTGATGTTGACTGTTCCGGTTCAATAGATATCGGTGATTTAGTCTATCTTGTGAGTTATATGTTCGGGGGCGGACCACTCCCCTGCTCTCAATGGATGCATGATGGGTTTTAAATAAAAGCGATTATAGCTGATTTGGAAAGTTCAATAATTTCCTGCGGGAAGAAACCAATACCTATAGTTCCCAAAGCACACACAATTATTACGATAAATATAGCCGGATGAATCGCTATCGGTTTGAATTCGATTTCTGCTTTATCAAAATATGCCGCTTTGATGACTTTAAAGTAATAATATACAGACAGGAATGAATTCATCACACCAATAACAGTCAACCAGATAAATCCGTTTTTCACAGCTTCTGAGAATATATAAAACTTACCGATAAATCCAACTGTCGGAGGGAAACCGGAAAGAGCAAACATGAAGAGTGCAAGCAAAGCTGAGAGATACGGATGAGCTTTGGCAAGACCGGCAAGTTCAGAGAGTTCAGATTTTGCCTGAGCTTTGGTTTCAAGCATCGTTACCACGGCAAAACCGCCGAGATTAAACAAACTGTATGCAACAAGGTAAAATACAGCAGCTGAAACTGCATTCGTTCCACCCACAGCCAAGGCTACGAAGACATAACCGGCATGGGCGATTGATGAATATGCTAAAAGTCTTTTAACGTTTGTCTGTCTCAGAGCAAGAACATTACCAATAATCATCGTCAACACTGCGATAATCCAGAAGAGTGTTGAAAGAGCTTCAAACTGATTAAACCCGTAAAGGAATATCCGCAGGAGTGCTGCAAAACCGGCAGCTTTTGGCCCGACTGAGAAAAATGCTGTCACTGGTGTCGGCGCTCCCTGATATACATCCGGAACCCAACTGTGAAATGGGGCTGCTCCGACTTTAAAGGCAAATCCGACAAGTATCAATCCGATACCGCTTACAAGATAAGCCTGTGATTGAGAATAAGTATATGTAAAGTTGGCAACGATTCTTCTGAGGTCTGTTGTTTCAGCAGCGCCGAAGATGAATGCGATACCCATGAGGAGGAATGCGGAAGCAAACGCACCCATTATAAAATATTTGATACCTGATTCATTGGACATCAGATTCCGTTTGGCGAACCCTGCTAAGACATATAACGGAACCGACATAATTTCCAGTCCCATAAAGATTACTATCAGGTCGGTTGAATTAGCCATAACCATCATGCCCATCACAGAGATT
>QQUK01000201.1 GCA_008501655.1 Calditrichota bacterium | reverse complement strand
CTGTATTCGGGGAGTATTGTATCTATCCTATCATAGTAATAAATTCGGTAGATATTGTCAATAACTTGACCTATCTATCTTTTTTATTCAAAGGAGATACAAGGATATAAATTTGAAGTTAGTTTAAAATATAGATATTGTTATAGCGGGATTTCAACTATCCGGTATCGTTTATTCGGAACTGCACCCATTTCTTCAGCTGATCGAAGCATCATTTCGTTTGATTCTAATATCCAGCTAAGTTCTGCTTCCTGATACCCATGAGCTCCTCCGGCTTTGTAAATATGATAAAAGAGAAATGAATCGATACCTTTTTTCTGAAATTCGGGGATAATGCCGAAAGTAACAATACGGATGTTATGAACTTTATTTCGGATTTTTGTATTCCAGAGAAGTTTTAAAACACCTAAGGGGAACAAAGAACCTTTGAGAGATTTAAGAGCCTGATTAACATCAGGGAGAGCTAACACAAATGCAATCGGTTTCCCTTCATGTTCAACAAACAGGACGACATTCGGATCGACAACCTGCTTCAGGTTATGTCCCTGAAACTTGAACTCATCTTCTGTCATCGGAACAAATCCCCAGTTATGCTGCCATGCCTGATTGTAAACATCCAAAGCCCGTTTAATTTCGTTATTGAAATCTTTCATATTCAAAGGTCGGACGGTCAGTTTGGAACGTTTTTGAATATGTAAGGCAATGCGCTCCATTCGTTCTGAAAGGGGGTCGGAAGAATGCATTTTTAGGGCAAGCATATCCATCGCTTTTTTCATTCCGAATTTTTCAGCAAGTTTCGGGATATACGGTTTGTTGTAGGTCATCATCACCATCGGTGGAGTATCGAAACCTTCAACTAAAAATCCGCATTCATGATTGGTGTTGAAGTTCATCGGACCGCGCATTTTGGTGGCGCCTTCTTTTTTGAGAGTAATCATAGCGACTCGAAGAAGGGTTGATGCGATATCATAATCATCGGGACAATCAAAAAATCCGAAATTTCCGATATTCTGGTCGTGGAAATCATTATACTGATAATCTACACAGGTAGCGATACGGCCGACGACTTCTTTGCCATCCATCGCTAAAAAGAGTTTTGTTTTTGCCGTTTTGTAGAACGGGTTTTTATTTTTATCAAAAAACTCTTTCCGCTCCATATCCAAAGGAGCGACATAGTTGGGATCGTCTTTGTATAATTTGTGCGGAAATTTGATGAATTTATTCAGTTGCCCTGCGTTTTCGACTTCGACAACTTCTACTTTTGACATAGCATCCTGCTTGAATCAATTATGTTGTAAATAAATACGTGTCTTGCTAAGAAATAAGTCCTTTAGCCCTGCCAACTTTTGCCATAACTTCCACTACTTTATCAAGCTGTTCATCGGTATGGGTCGCTGTGTACGAAGTCCGTATCATCGCCTGTCCCGGAGGAACTGCCGGAGAGACTACCGGATTAGTAAAGACACCTTGATCAAAGAGTTCTTTCCAGAATCCAAATGCAGCCATATCATCACCGACAACAATTGGTACGATAGGAGTAGCTGAATCAGCTGTGTTAAAACCGAGATTTTCAAATTCTTTTTTCATTCGGGCGCCGTTTTTACGGACATTAACAAGTCGTTCCGGTTCCGATTCAATAATATCCAGACAGGCAAGAACTGCGGCTGCGTTAGACGGCGGAATTGATGCGGAGAAAATAAGCGAGCGGGCATGATGTTTGATATAGTCGATAATCTTTGCATCGCCGGCGACAAAACCGCCCAGAGAAGCAAATGATTTAGAAAATGTACCCATCGTCAGAGCGATTTTGTCAATCATGCCGAAATGTTCGGCTGTCCCGGCTCCGGTTGGACCCATAACGCCAACACCATGAGCATCATCAACTAAGACTTTGGCATCATACTTGTCTGCTATTTCAACAAGTTTCGGTAGATTTATTAAGTCACCTTCCATGGAGAAAACACCATCGACAACAACAAGAATCCCGCCTCTGACTAACTGGCGGACCTGTGCGATAACTTTTGCGAAATCATCCATATCGTTATGAGCAAATTTGTATACTTTAGCATAAGAGAGACGACATCCATCGACGATACAGGCATGCACCTGGCGGTCGATAATAATCGCATCACCTTTAGAAGCTAAAGCTGAGATGACCCCAAGATTAGTCTGGAAACCGGTAGAAAAAACCTGGGCAGCTTCTTTCTGTGCAAATTTAGCAAGCCGTTCTTCAAGTTTTATATGCAGATCGAGGGTACCATTTAAAAAACGGGAACCGGTACATCCGGAACCGTATTTCCGAACCGCTTCGGCGGCAGCTTCTTTGACTTTTGGATGGTCAACTAATCCTAAATAATTATTTGAGCCGACCATGATGCATTTGTGTCCATCAACGGTGACTTCATCACCCGGAGCTGATTGCATAGGGTGAAAATAGGGATATACTCCGGCTTCACGAACCATATCGGCATCATGAAAATTGTAACATTTATCGAATAAATCTGAATACGCTAATTTAGCATTTTCCTCGGTATGCAAAATTGCTCCTTGCTACTTAGTTTTTGGCTCCTAGTAAACAAATATAAAACCTATTTTAGGTCGGTTTGTCAAGCATTTAGGTTGGGTCAATTACTCTGGAATACTCTCTGAAACAAGGATTACAAAAAAGGGGCTATGATGGTATCTTATTGTCTGATTACAACTTAATAAAACAGCACAGTGTGAATAGTCAACTCCTGATAGGAAACATCATCTGAATTCTTTGCATATGAATATTCGACTGACAGATACTTCCCGAAGAGGGAACCTATGTCCGAAGTTGCTTCTGACAGAGAAGGGTCCAGCATCCAGAGGAAATGCTGTAAATCAAAAGAGAATCCTTTCGTGGTAATATTTTCACCGTACCTTTCGTTGATAAATCCAATTCTGAAGGAAATCGCTTTATATATCTCTGCTTCAAATCCTAATCTGTTATAGTAATCATAATCAAGTTGTTTGACGAGTTCAATTGTCGGGTAGAATGCATAAATCTGTTCAGCCGGTTTGGTTGTGTCTAGAACACCTAACTCAAGAGTCATGCCGAATGATGTTACCTTTGGCAGCTTGAACTTTGATGCTGAACCTTCATTCGATCGGAACATTCCAACGCCCATATCGACATCTTTACCCAGATTTCTTATCGATGCCCCAAAAGCTGGTTGAAAGTAGGTTGAAACTTCTTGAGATTTCTGAATCAGAGGATAATGTATAAGAAATCCCAGATCAAAAGCTGTACCTTTTGTCTCAACTTCAAATATATTTTCTTTAAATGCTTTAAATGTTCCCCCAATGCTTATATGCATATTGTTAATATAGGCAACTGAAAAAACCAAATTATGGTTCTGCAAGTGTGGTTGAAAATAGTTACCGGTGCCATCCGGAAAATCTACAGAAGTTTCTTGGTATATCCCTAATTTTGTAGATGAAGAATAAGCGCCAAGCGTAAAGAGATATTTTGACTCAGGTGTATACCTTTGAAAGGGAATGACAACAAATCTATTTGAGAAATTTATATCCGCAATGATGTTTGACTTAATGGGAAAGATTGAAACACTTTGTCTATTCTCTTTGGCATAAATACCGAGAACTGCCGGATTAGAATACATTGATTTATCATACGCACGGCTAACTCCGCATTCACCGATACCGTTTGATTTTGTAGACGGAGAGAACAAAAGTTCTATTGCGCCGTATGTCTGAGCATGAAGCGAACCACAGCAAATGAATATTAAAATTAGTAATAATTTATATCTCATCTCATTTCTCCTCCCGTTACAGATGATAACTCAACACAAGTTCATGGTAAGTAATATCATCAAAGTAATTGTTTGATTTTATGGCATAGTTGTATTCCAGACTCAATTTTTCGGTGATAAATTCAAGAAATCTGCTGTTCGTTACTCCGCCGTTTGTCAAAAGCAGAAATTTTCCGATGCGGTCAGTGCTGAGAGAAAATCCGAGAGTGTTCTGCTTATTGGAATTTTCATTAAAGTTTATTTGTCCGAGTCTTATATTGAACAACTCATACAGCGATATCTCTGTTCCTATGTTATGCTGTTCTGTACCACCATGTTTATAATCAAACTCCAGCGCCAACAAAATCCGGAACGCATCCAATTCCCTTCTTGTATCAACAAAGTTTCGTAATCCGAACTCATAGGCAAGACCGAGCGCTCGTGATTTAGGCAAAGGATATTTATTTGTGTTAAACTCCATATCGGGACCGTAATTTCTGAGAGAAAATCCGATCGCCGGTATCATATACAAATTGTATGATGAACCGATATCTGTGTAATTCTTGAAAATCGGATAACGGAAAAGGAGACCGATATCCATCGCTGAACCTGACGATGAATACTCATTTGCTGATTCATCAATACTTTTCATTGTTATACCGACTGAAAACTGAACAGTACTCAGGTAAGCATAACTGCAGGAAAGATTCGTAACTGATGAGTTATATTGATATGTTCTGCCTGTTGGCAGCCTATCATAGTCACGTTCAATCATTTCTGCTGAAACCAACCTTGTATGATAGATACCGAAAGAAACTGATTGCAATATGTTGCCCGTTGAGGATGAATACACCGGTGCAGAAAATTCATAATTTTGTAAACCGGTTCCAGCGGGAAACTTCGCTTTAACCGGAAAAAATGATAACTTTGCAACTCTCTTTATTCCGATAAGTCCGAGCGATGCCGGATTATTATAAAAAGCGGAATGGACGGTTGTAGCTGCTGCTGCTTCCCCCATACCGATTGCCTGAACTGAAGGTGATATATCCAGGAACTGCGCTCCGGTAGTTCCTACTTTTGCTTGTCCGAAGATTGCAGGATGAAGAAAACAACCAATAGCTAGTAAAGAAGTAATGAACTTCAAGTATTTCACTTATTTCTCCCCGAATATAAACATTTCACGTGTATCTCTGCTAATCGGATCATCATTTAAAGAACCGAACCCATGGACATTCTTGAATCCTACTTTTTCAAGCAGCTTTTTTAATTCATGGTAGGAGTACATTCGTATGGAAGTATCAACAGCTGTCTCTTTCCCCTCTTTGATAAATGTCCAGGTAGCTCTTGATTTTGATTCAGCATAATCAAATATTCTTTGCTCCAGTACTTTGACTTTACCGAATGCAGTCCAGTCAGAAGATGAAAAATTGTTTAATACCCAATCCCGATTGATAACTTGAATTACAAATTTTCCGTTTGGTTTTAGTGCTGTATAGATTTTTTTTAACACCAGAAGATTATCAGATTCTTTTTCAAAATACCCCAGTGATGTCCAGAGATTTCCGGCAGTGTCAAATTCCCCATTAAAATTAATACGCCGCATATCCGAATGGAATAGTTTTAGAGGAAGATTCCTCTTAGATGCTTTTTCCTCAAGCTCAATAAGATAACTTTCAGCAAGATCAATACCGGTTACATTTATCCCTCTTTTTGCGAGCGGGATCGCAATGCGACCTATACCTACCGGACAATCGAGAAATGACATTCCTTTTTTAAGATTGAGATGTTTCAGATAAAATCGTACCTGAGCATTTGTTTCTTTTGGAGATATTTTCTGAAAAAATGGACGGAATTCATGGAAAAAAGTTTCCCACCAATCTTTGGTTTTACCACTCATACTACCTCCCTGAACAGAACATTGCTGTCAGGCAAGATACCTGACAGCACATTTTTAGATTCCCGATCAAGTCGGGAATGACGTGAAGAGCTACGCCGGGTTTTTGGATTTAAAATCTTCCATAAACTGCGCCAGCGTATCGATACCCTCTTTCGGCATTGCATTGTACGTCGATACACGGATACCACCAACATCACGATGACCTTTTAAGCCGCTCATACCGGCCGCTTTTGCTTCTGAGATAAATTTCTTTTCCAGGTCTTCATTCGGTAAACGCATTGTGATATTCATCCAGCTCCGGCTATCCGGCTTTACGGTACCCTTGAAATAATCGGGATGCAGGTCTATCAGCTGATAGATACGTTCCTTTTTGGCAAAATTTGCCTTTTCGATTGCTTCAAGACCGCCTGATTTTTTAATCCACTCCAGAACAAGTTTGACGATATAAATCGGAAAAACAGGAGGTGTATTGAACAACGATTTTTTATTGGCATGTGTTTTATAAGCAAACATGGTAGGGAGACCTTCGTTTGCTTTTTGCAGCAGTTCATCTTTCAGAATTACAACCGTTGCTCCGGCAGGACCTAAATTTTTCTGGGCACCGGCATAAATTAAATCAAATTTTGAAAAGTCATGCCTCCGCGAAAGAATGTCTGAAGACATGTCACAGACCATCGGAACCGGACAATCGGGGAATGATTGGTACTGGGTACCAAAGATTGTATTATTCGATGTAAAGTGAGCATAGACCGCCTCGGAGGGAATGTCGAATGCTTGCGGGATATGGTCATAGTTAGCATCTGCTGAAGATGCCGCAGAATGGACAGTACCAAAGAGTTTTGCTTCTTTAGCAGCTTTTTTTGCCCAGGCTCCGGTATCTACATAAGCGGCTGTTTTATCTTTGGAAAGAAAGTTCATCGGAATCAAAGCAAATTGGGTTGATGCACCACCACCCATAAAAAGGACATGGTAGGAATCATCGAGCCCCATAATCTCCTTGAAGAGAGCCATGGTTGTTTCGTTTACTTCATCATACTGCGGGGAGCGGTGTGAACTTTCGATTAAGGACATTCCGCTTCCTTTATAATCCAGAAACTCTTCTTGTGCCTGTTTAAGAACATCAAGCGGAAGCGTTGCCGGACCGGCTGAAAAATTATATATTCTACCCATTCTAAACCTCTGTAATGTTATAATTTACCTTCAACAAATTCTCCGATAATTCTATCTATGACAATTCCTATCCGGAGCATATTTTCTTTCGTAGAAGCACCAATATGCGGTGCAAATAGTGTATTCGGCGCATCAAACAGCGGTGAGCCATCAGGAGGGTCGGAAGCCCAGACATCGGTTGCATAGCCGGCCATAACTCCTTCTTTAAGAGCCTTCGCCATATCCTCATC
>QQUK01000075.1 GCA_008501655.1 Calditrichota bacterium | reverse complement strand
TCATTACGACGTGAAATCGCAGAACGTTCCTGAACTTTAGCCAGTTCGATTTTGTCTTCTTCGAATTTCGGATTTCTGAGCACTTCGGCTAAGACTTCAAGACCAAGGTCGGTAAACTCACTTAAAATATTTACCGAAGCTCCACCGGATTCAAGTCCCATAAATGTTTCGACGGATCCACCGACAGCTTCAAGTTTTTCATCGATTTCATCACCGGACCATTTTGATGTTCCGCCGGTTCGCATGACATCTCCGCAAATAGAAGCAAGACCGGTTTTGTCAGCTGGTTCTAAAAATGAACCGCAATTCATACGGACGGAAGCTCTGAATATCGGTAATTCTTTATCTTCCAGTAAATATAACTGGATGCCGTTATCAAGGACGATTTTTTCGACATCCGGGATTTTCATTTCATTCAGTTTGCCATATTTAATATTATCTACATTCTGCGCTGAAAGCATGCAGCTGCAGATAGCTATAATAGCAAACGCTAAAAGAAACAGTTTATATAATTTCATCAGATAGGCTCCTATTAACTTTCAACTGTAGTTACCATGCCAACTACACGGTTTTGCTTTGTAAAATATTTCTGTGCAACGCGCTGAATATCTTCAGCTGTGACAGCATTGATTCGGTCAAGTTCGCGGAACATTTCCCGCCAGTTCCCCCAGAGGTTCTGGTAGCTGGCAAGCTGCATCGCAAGACCGTTATTGGAGTTTAACTGACGAATAAACGATGCTTTGGCTCGTGCTTTGATTTTTTCCACTTCTTCACTTGGAAGCAGTTCGTTTTTCATCTTTTCTACTTCGGTAAAGATTTCTGTCTCAAGTTCATCATTACCATGACCGGCAGAAGACATCGCAAAAACTGCTACAAGGGTCGGATATTTATTACCGGGGAAACCGGAGAAGGCACCAACGTTCATAGCGATTTTTTTCTCTTTTACAAGATTTTTATAAAGTAATGATGTTCTGCCCTGACCAAGGTAATCGCAAAGTGCATCAAGGGCCGGACGGTCCGGGTGAGTACCTTCCGGAACATGCCAGCCGGCTAAAAATACAGGCTGTGACGGATGTTCGACTTCAACCCGTCTTTCACCGGACTGCTCCGGTTCGACGGTTGGAATACGTTCCGGTCTTGGACGGTATTCGATACGTCCCCAGTATTCTTCAGCTAATTTAATAACATCTTTAGTTTTAACATCACCAACAATAGCAACCGTCAAATTAGATGGACCATAATACTTTTTAAAAAATGATTCAGCTTCCTGACGGGAATAGTAATTGATGTCAGAAATATGCCCAACACCCGGTATACCATACGGATGAGCTTTGAATGCTATTGCTAAAAATTCTTCAACAAGTTTTCCGATCGGGCTTGATTCGGTTCTCATTCGGCGTTCTTCAGCGATGACATCACGTTCTTTGTACATCTCTCTCAGGACGGGATTTAAAAACCTTTCTGATTCCAATGCCATCCAAAGTTCTACTTTGTTTGATGGAAGAGAGAAGAAGTAAACGGTTTCATCAAGTGATGTGAACGCATTAAGTCCGGTACCGCCTTCACGTTCGATGACGTTGCCAAACTTGTTTGGCTCAACCATTTCATAGGATGCTTCACGGGCTGCTTCATATGCAGCGGTAAGTTTTTCAATCTGAGTTGAATCAGCAAAACGACCTTTGTTGCGTTCATCACGGAGTGCCATGAAAATGGAATCTTCAACAGCAATCAGGTCGAGTTCTTTGTTGATATCCTTCGTACCTAATGTTTTAGTTCCTTTAAATGCCATGTGTTCGAACATATGTGCCATACCGGTATAACCCTTCGGGTCATCACCGGAACCGACATTTGCCCAGGTCACAAAAGAAGCAACCGGAGCATCATGTCTTTCTAAAACTAATACTGTTAATCCATTGTCAAGGGTGTGTTCGGTGACAGCATTTTCAAGTTTGGAAAAATCAAATGATGATTCCTCTGCATTTGCTGAGAATGCAAACAACAGCATCACTATTGCTGCCAATAACAGTGTCCTTTTATTACTCATTAAAATCCTCCTAAGGAATATTATATATTTATCTAATGTGGACTCATTGTTTAGAATACGAATTAAATTGTGTGAAGTCATATTGTCAAGCTACTAACATACTGATTATGAAGATTTTACTTTCTGCTCTTGTACGTATTGTCATTTTAAAAAACGTACAAAATGTACAATTGTTACAGTAAAATTACAACCGTGAATTGGAATTATTCAAAATTATTTTGAATTACCACCAATTAATAAGTTTTGGCTTGAGGGTATGGGGGAGATTCGGGTTTTTCGGGATGATGCGCGCTGAGATACCAAATCGACCGGATTCCTGACAGGTTACCACACAAGAAAATGCATAATGACCATTATCGTAAGTATCAGATAACTCTGCAATTGCTGGTGTATAGTTAAGTATCTGTTCTTGTGAATCAAGTTTACCTGCTATTACTTCAACCGATACATCAATAGGGTTGATGTCGCCAAGGACGACTTTGATTGTGACCGGGAACTGCTGACCGACATATAAAGTACCACTGATTTCGGGGACATCGACAGACTGAATTGAGATGTTGTTCCAGCTATGAGTCATTCGTTTAACCCATGCGGTCACATCCTTTGTCAAAACCATTTCGTTTGTGCTTAATTTTTCGGATGAATCAAGACCAGGAATGTAGAATTTATTTGTGTAATCCATTAGCATACGATGGGCAGAAAAATCTTTTCCGGCCATATGAATCGCAGCTTTCATTTTGCCTATCCATTCTGACGGCATACCTACCTCGTCAAGGTCGTAAAAAAGAGGGATGACTTCTTTTTCGAGCGCTGAATAGAGCATTTCAGCTTCCAGATAGTCCTGTGTCTCAACATTCTCGTATTCTTCACCGTTACCTATTTTGAATCCGACTTCATCTGTATATCCTTCGCACCACCAGCCATCTAAAATCGAGAGATTAAGGACACCGTTTAAAGCAGCTTTCATACCGGATGTCCCTGAAGCTTCCTGAGGGCGTCTTGGATTGTTGAGCCATATATCAGCACCCTGCACTAAATAGCGGGCGACATTTATATCATAATCTTCTAAAAAGATTATCCGGTTTCGGAATTTTTCATCGGAGGCATTATGGATAATTTCTTTGATAATCTCTTTACCGGGTGTGTCAAGCGGATGTGCTTTCCCGGCAATAATAATCTGAACAGGATGTTCAGCATTATTAATAATATTACTCAGGCGTTCTATATTTGAAAATATCAGGTTTCCCCGTTTATATGTAGAGAATCTTCGGGCGAATCCGATTGTCAAAATCTGCGGGTCAAGAAGCTGATCAGCACGCTGGATCTCAAGTTGCGAAGCACCACGCTTGATAAGTTGTCTTTTTAGACGTTTTCGGGCAAAAAAGACAAGCCGTTCACGACGTCTGTTATGGATACGCCAAAGTTCGGAATTTGGAATTTTGTGAACATTTGCCCAGGTTTCCAGAGCATCCGGTTTGAGTCGGTAATTCGGACCTAAATATGATTCAAAGAGATCATCCATATCATGTGAAATCCATGAGCGGGTATGAACTCCGTTGGTTACAAATTTGATAGGGACTTCTTCGGTCGGTAGTTGCGGCCAGATGTTATGCCACATCTCACGGGAGACCTTACCATGAAGTTCTGAAACACCATTTGCAAAAGCTGAATAGCGCAGCGCTGCTACGGTCATACAGAACAATTCTCTTTCATCAGAAGGGAAAATTTTCCCGATGTTGATAAACTGTTCCCAGGAAATACCAAGGTCACTGACGAAATTCTCAAGATACCGTTTGACTAAAATCGGGTCAAATTTTTCGTTTCCAGCGGGTACCGGGGTATGGGTTGTAAACACCGTTGTCGACCAGATATATTGTGATGCTTCGTCAAAAGAGAGACCATGTTCCTGCATCAAAACCCGAATTCGTTCAAGAGTCAGAAACCAGGCGTGTCCTTCATTCATGTGATAAATTGAAGGATTGATTCCGAGCGCTTTGAGAGCTTTTACTCCTCCGATTCCGAGAACGATTTCCTGACGGATTCTCATATCTTTGTCACCACCATAAAGCACAGAAGTAATCTCCCGATATTTGAGAGCATTTTCCGGAATATTCGTGTCGAGTAAATAGAGAGGTGTGTTACCCACGGTTACTTTCCATATCTGAATAGCAACCGGAGTACCGTCAAAGTTGATAGAAATTTTCAGCGGTTCATCGTTTTCATCCTTGACCGGTTTTACCGGCATATGATACCAGTCGTTTTCAACATATTTCTCCTGCTGCCATCCATCGGCTGAAAGAAACTGTCTGAAATATCCATATCTATATAAAAGACCAATTGCGATCATTGGAATGCCAAGATCAGAAGCTGATTTCAGTGTATCACCGGATAATACGCCAAGACCGCCGGAATAGACCGGAAGTCCGGTATCAAGACCATATTCTAATGAGAAGTAAGCAATCTTTTTATCGGCATGATTTTCAAACTGTCTGGGAAACCAGTTCTTTCGATTTCGATAGTCATTGTACTTTTGATAAACCCGCTCCATTTCAGCGACAAATCCATCATCTGAGGCAGCTTTTTCAAGGACAGATTGGGGAAGCTGGGAAAGCATTTTAACCGGATTCTGGTCATATTTTTCCCATAATTCAGAGTCGAGGCGGATAAATAGTTTAGTCATCTCCCAGTTCCAGGAGTACCAGAGATTGTGTGCCATTTCTGCGAGTGGTTCAATTTTAGCAGGTAATTTGGGGAAAACTAAAAACTGTTTGACTTTCATATGTACCTAAATCCGTTTAAGTTTATCTAAATTGTTCATTTATTACTATTTATCGTCTTTTTCAGTAATAAATTTATCTGTTTTAATACATCCTTCTGCCGATATATACAGTATAATTGTCTAGAATAAAACAAGTTTTTAATTGATAAACAAAAAAAGAGAACAAATATTAAATTATGGCAATATCAAGAAAAAGAGTAGGAATTTTAACCGGCGGCGGTGATTGTCCCGGTTTAAATGCTGTTATAAGAGCGGTAGTTAAAACTGCTCATAACGATTACGGGATGGAAATAGTCGGATTTAAAGACGGCTATGAAGGGCTTATTGAAAACAGATATATGAATCTGGATTATCGTTCTGTATCCGGACTTCTTTCAATGGGAGGCACAATTTTAGGAACTTCAAACAGAGCTGATCCATTTAACTTCCCGGTTCTGCAGGGGGATGAATATGTCTATCTTGACCGTTCTTCTCAGGCTGTGTTGAATTTTGAACAATTAGGATTGGATGCTTTGATCGCAATTGGTGGTGATGGAACTATGAGTGCGTCAGCAGCAATGGCAAAAAAAGGAATTCCGATCGTAGGTGTTCCTAAAACAATTGATAATGATTTAGTCGGAACTGATGTGACTTTTGGGTTTGATTCAGCAGTCGTAACTGCTACAGAAGCTATTGATAAAATCCATACAACAGCTCAATCACATCATAGGGTAATGATTGTTGAAGTGATGGGACGTTATGCCGGTTGGATTTCTCTCTATTCCGGAATTGCCGGTGGTGGTGATATCGTTCTGATACCTGAAATTCCGTACGATTTAGAATGTATCTGTGAAAAAATTAGAGACCGGAATGCATCCGGTAAAAACTTCTCTATTGTAGTTGTCGGTGAAGGTGCCAAACCGCAAGGTGGTGATATGGTTGTTGCTAAGATGGTCGAAAATTCTCCGGAGAAGATAAGACTCGGCGGTATATCACATCAGCTTGCTGCTCAAATAGAAGGTATCACAGGTATCGAATGCCGTGTCACCATTTTAGGACATCTCTTAAGGGGTGGTGTTCCATCTGCATTTGACAGACTGCTTGCTACCCGTTTTGGTGGAGACGCTACCCATCGCGTTGCTAATGATGATTATGGAAAACTGGTTGTGTTGAAAAACAATGAAATGGATGTACTTGATCTTCAGTTTGTAGCAGGTAAACAAAGGTTAGTAACTTTTGATCATCCGGTTGTTAAAGCAGCGGAATCACTTGGAGTATGTCTGGGTGTTCCCGAAGGTCTTTCAATTGCAGACTATGTTGAAAAAGTGAAAGCATAGCTTTCTGAATATAAAGGTTACTGTTTGATTTCGATTTCATTTCATGGTGCTGTAGGAACTGTTACCGGTTCCAAGTATATTTTACAGGTCAATGATAAAAAAATAATGATTGATTGCGGTATGTTTCAGGGTCGGAAAGAACTCAGACAGCGAAACTGGAATGAAGTTGCTTTTGATCCTAAAGAGATTGATTCAATCTTTCTCACTCATGCTCATATTGACCATATTGGATACCTTCCGGTAATGATAAAAAAAGGTTTTACCGGGAAAATATATGCCACCGAACCGACAATAGATCTTGCTAAAATCCTTCTGCTCGATGCAGCTCATCTGCAGGAAGAGGATGCCGAGTATCGAAACAGAAAAAAAATAACATCGCATGAAAAAGCACTCCCGCTTTTCACTACCGAAGATGCCGAAGGTGTCTTTGATCAATTTCATCCGATTGTTTTTAACAAATGGAAACGGCTTGGTAAAAAATTTCGTATCAAACCGCATATTGCTGGACATATCTTAGGTGCTGCTACACTCGAAATATATCTGAACGATGGTGAAAAAGAACATTCCATCTTTTTTTCCGGTGATGTCGGTAGATATGCAGTCCCCTTAATTCTTGATCCGGAAAAACCTCCGGTTACTGATTATTTCGTATGTGAATCAACTTATGGAGGAGAAGTACATCAACCTCAGGATATTTTCTTTGAGTTTGCCCAATTAATAGATAAAATTGTTGCCGACAAATCGATTCTTTTAATTCCTGCATTTGCTGTTGGGAGAACCCAGCAGATAATCTATACGCTTCATGTTCTCCAAAAACAGGGACGGATACCCGAGATACCTATCAATGTTGATTCACCGATGGCTGTCAAAGTTACCGATGTCTATAAAAAATATAACGCTTATAATCAAATCAATGAAGATGTTGTCAAAGATGCAAAACACGGCTTCTATGGTAAAAATGTGAAATTGCACAGA
>QQUK01000023.1 GCA_008501655.1 Calditrichota bacterium | reverse complement strand
AGAGGTGCTGTTTCGAAAAGCGATTGAAAACAACCGCGCTAAGGAAGAGATTATGGAGCGTTCGATGGTCGGTCCGCATCTTGATGATATAAACTTCTTTATCGATGAGCTCCCTTCGCGGAGTTACAGCTCACAGGGAGAGATACGGACAGCGGCACTTTCGCTGAAGCTTTCAGTTTACAACCTTATCAAAGAAAAACGGAATGTATCGCCTCTGCTGCTGCTTGATGAGATATTTGCGGAACTTGATGTTCAGAGAGTAGAGGGACTGATAAAATTGTTTGCTAATTTTGACCAATTGTTTTTAACTACGGCTATTGAACCACCTGAATTTTTAAAAGAAAAAGGTCAATCTTTTAATATCAGTTCCGGAGCAGTTATATAAATGGCGCTTACGCTCAGAAATGTATCTAAATCTTTTGGTAATCTTGCAGTATTAAAAAAAATCTCATTTGAACTTGGCGACGGTGAGCTTTTAGTATTGCTTGGCTCATCCGGATGCGGTAAATCAACTCTTTTGCGTTTGGTAGCCGGTCTTGAAGATGTCACCGAAGGTGAGATTTATCTCAATAACGACCGGATAGAGATGCTTCCGCCGAAAGAACGGGGGGTCGCTATGGTTTTTCAGAATTATTCTTTGTATCCTCATATGTCTGTTGGAGAAAATCTCGCATTTCCCTTAAAGATTGCAAAGATACCTAAACACGAAATTAGAAAAAAAGTTGAAGAAACAGCAGAGATGCTTGGGCTGACTGAAAAATTGTCGACGAAACCGGGAGAACTCTCCGGGGGACAAAGACAAAGAGTAGCACTGGGACGGGCGTTGATAAGAAAACCTAATATTTTTCTGCTTGATGAACCGTTATCAAATCTCGATGCCGATCTGCGTGCCCGCATGCGACAGGAGATAGTTAGTTTGCAAAAGCAGTTTCAGGTTACGACAATCCATGTGACCCATGATCAGGCGGAAGCACTTTCTATGGCTGACCGTATTGCATTGCTCAACAATGGGGAGATTGAACAGATCGGGCGTCCGGAAGAGTTGTACAAGCAGCCCGATTCGGTTTTTGCGGCTCAATTTTTAGGTTTTCCGAAAATGAATGTTATCAAAGGCAGGGTTGTGAAAGGAACGCTTCAACCATTTAACCTTCAAATAGATGAATCTGAACTATTTACCCATAACCCCGAGTTGTTGATTGGTATCCGGCCTGAAGATATAAAAATAACTGCAGGCGGTGAGTATAGCGCTAAAGTTCTTGGTTGTGAATACTTTGGGGAGCAATATGTTATCACGATTAAATTTGATGAGTCTGCGTTAACAATTTCTTCTCTGAAAGCGGCCGTACGGACAAATGATGAAATCAATTTCACATTAACAGATAACTCACTCCACTATTTCGATCTGAAAACTCAAAAAAGGCTAAAAAGCCTGTAATAATGGGCATTAATTAACATTATATTTGATTAATGTCTTGACCTTTATAGCTTTAAACATTATTTTGATAAAGCAACCAACTAAATCCGAATACTGCTCAAAAAACGACATCTGTGGCGCATCCTGATACGATTCAGTTGCTTTTATTATGTACTTACTGATTTAAAAACTAAAATTTAGTTAGGAGTACTATGAACCAACCGCTAACAAATGAGGAGGATAGCCTATGACATCACTACCCGGTCGGGACGATACTTGGCCGGAGTCCATTTTTTAATATAAAGAGTAACTAATCACACAAAGATTGAGGTACGTGTATGTTTAAATGTAGAAAGAGCATTTTCTTTTTCACCTTTATGTTTGTGTTGTTGGCCGTAACAGTTTTAGCACTTAATGACGGTATTTACCGTGAAGATGTTAAAGCTCTCCAAGCTGAAAAAGCACTCTTGGACAAACCATCAATAAAATCATCCCTTTCTGATACCCCACAGGGTCAGAAATATGAAGCTGAGATTTTAGCAAAAGAAGCAATGATTGCTGATCTCGAAGCAAAGATGGCTCAGGAGCAGATGCTTCAGATGGAAGCCCAGCAACAATTTGAGGAAGCCATGACCTCTGTAAAAGAAGAATGGCGCCCGGGAAAAGACCCGGTTGTTACAAAAAGTATGTCTGTCGACGGTAAACGCGCCGCATTTATGACAAGCCATCCAACTATTAAAAGATCCCCAGGTTCAATATTTTTAACAGAAGATTTTGAAGGAATTGATTTCCCGCCTGCAGGCTGGGATACGCTCAATACAGATCCTGGATATGGATTTTTCCAAACGACCTTTACAGGCGGTGGTACTCAGGGAGCTTTTGTAACCTGGCATGCTCCTGGATTTACTCAGGATGAATGGCTTCTGACCCCGGCACTTGATGTATCATCTTCAAGCGCTGCTGATTTGAAGCTTGAATTCTGGATGCTTCAGGGATATACATATCCGCATGATTTTAATATTCATGTTTCTACAGACGGTGGTTCAAGCTGGACCCTGTTCTGGAATTCACTTTCTGTTCCGTATCCGGAACATGAGTGGTATTTTGTTTCTCTTGATATCTCCGCATATGCTTCGGAAACCAATCTTATGTTTGGATTCCAGTATTATGGCATAGATGCTGATTTGTTCGGTCTTGATGATATCACTGTAAATGATGATATTTATGTCGCACCGACAGGTCGTTGCTGTTCCGGTGATCCGTTTGCACCTACATGTGATGACGGTATGACCGAAGCAGATTGTATTACCTTAGGCGGTACCTGGAGCGAAGGACTCAACTGTGTTGATAATCCTTGTCCGATTCCGGGTGGTAATGATGAATGTGCTAATGCTGAACCGATAACCGGTCCGTATCCTCAGACTGTTTCCGGTACAACCGTTGGTGCAACCATTGACTGTCCTGGTGATCCGGATATCGGTGATTGGGATGCTGTATGGTATTCCATCGATCTTCCTTATGCAGTAAACGATGTTTCTGTTGATTACTGTGGAACTCTTGTTTCACCTCCGACAATTTCAGCAACATTATTCACAGCCTGTACCTGTGATCCGGCTGATCAGATTTACTTTGATGCCGGTTCATATTATGACTGTGGTGATGGTGTATCTGTCCCGCTTATTTCCTGGGATAATGTCGCAGGACCGGGAACCGTTTACTATGCTGTTTGGACCGGCTCTGAAAAGGCTCGCGGACAGCAGGACTTCACATTTACTGTTTCTGTTTCTGAACCTCCACCAGCTCCGGCAAATGACGATTGTGCAAATGCTGAAGAAATCGGTGATGTTGTAGACTTTGCATTTTCAACCGAAACTGCTACTAATGATGGTGCTGGTTATACAACCGGACCAAATATCTGGTATGTCTACACTGCATCATGTGATGGAGTCGCAACAGTATCATTATGTAATTCATTCTACGATACAAAAATAGCTGCCTACGACGGAAATGACTGTGGATTAACTACATTACTCGCATCAAATGATGATGAATGTGGTGATGACGGTTATAAATCAGAAATCTCTTTCCCTGTCGTTTCAGGTCAGGAATACTTACTTGAAGTCGGTGGTTATTCCACTGGTTCTGCAGGTGATGGTCTGATGACAATTTCCTGTGGTATTCCGGATCCGGGCGAACCGGGAGATAACTGTCTCGATCCATTGAAAATTGATATCCCGACATTACCTTACGGTGATTACAGTCAGACTACATGTGGTCGTGTTGACGACTATGATGCTACCTGTATGGGATTTTATGACGGTGGTGAAGATATTGTTTATGAAGTAACAGTATCATCCGCTGTTGATGTAAATATTACGTTAGATACAAAAGGTGAATCTTATGGCGGTATCGGACTGTTTGATCTTTGTCCATCCGACCCGGGTGCATCTTGTATTGATATAGCTACCGGTTCTTCAGGACCATATGTTATGAATTGTGTCCATCTTGAACCAGGTACATATTATATTATGGTCGATTCATGGCCATCACCTGATTGTCTTGCCGACTTCGATTTAATTATCGAAGCTGCTGAAGGCTGTGATGCTCCAGATAACGATGATTGCGATAAAGCAACTGTTATCGGTGATGTAACAGAACTTCCGTATTCAACTGAATTAGCGACATTTGACGGTCCTGGTGCCTGTCAGACTGCTGCAAACGTTTGGTTTGAATATACAGCAACCTGTGATGGATTTGCTACTATCTCTACTTCAGGTTCTGATTATGATACCAGAATTGCCGTTTATGACGGTTCATGTGCTGGTGCAGAATTAGGCTGTGATGATGATGGTGGTACCGGGGTTGATTCAGAACTTGAAATTCCTGTATACGCAGGTCAGGTTCTTGTAATCGAACTTGGTGGTTACAGTTCAAATACCGGTAATGGTGTTTTGACAACATTCTGTTCAGCTCCTTGTGAAATCACAATTCCTGCCGGTGCTGTTGACGAAGGTGAACCTTGTGGTTCCGATGTCAATGGTGGCTGTAACTCTGTTCCGGAAGCATTCGGTACAGCTGTTTGCGGTGGAATAGTAAGTGGTAATGCATGGGCAGATCTGAGCTCACGTGACACTGACTGGTTTGAACTTGAAGTAACTGAATGTTCAGAAATTACCTTAACCGGTTCTGCCGAATTTGACTTTATTTTAGGATTTGTTGAAACAGGTACACCGGGCTCACCGGATTGCGCAACTGCTTCAGCTCTCAGTCCTTATGTTTCAGGGCTTGAATGTGAAACCCAATCTGTTTCCATGTCTGTAAATCCGGGAACTTATTGGATATTTGTAGGACCTTCAGTATATGAAGGCTATCCTTGCGCAAACGGTCCTTTTGAATATTACTTCGAAGTAGAGTGTACGTCAGTTGAATGTTCAGCATGTGCTGCTTCCGGTGGCTGTGATGAATATATCTCTAACGTAACTGTTGGTGATATCAATAATTCATCTGCATGTGACGGTTATGCTGATTACAGAAGTTTATCAACCCTGATGGAACCGGGAACCGGTTATCCTATCTCTGTTGAAAACGGTAATGCATATTCATCTGATGACTGTGGTATCTGGGTTGACTGGAACGCTGATCTTGATTTTGATGATCCTGACGAAAGAATTGTCATGGATGTTGAAACTGGTTATGGTCCTTACTCAGCAACAATTACTCCTCCGGAAGGTACATCAGCCGGTGACAAAACTATGCGTGTCCGTATTGCTTATTCAGGCGTCGCAGCTGATATGTCACCATGTGGATCAACAACTTATGGTGAAGTCGAAGATTACACCATCACTGTTGGTATCCCGATAGCATATGTACCGGTACCGGGAACTGTTTACACATTACAGAAATTCCATCTTGAAGATGATTGGTTCGATGTTTATATGGGTACAGCTGCTATTGACGGAGCAGATGTAAACGACTTAAGCAATGTAACCATCGCTGTTGGTGGATTTAATGTACCATGTGTTAATACTGTTATTCCTGGCGGTTTTGCTGGTATGAGCGGTGATGTTCTTCAGATTAGAATGGACGTAGCTGATTATATCGGTGCCTGTGAATTAAACAATGGTGGTCTCCTCTGGGGTACAGTCGATTCATTCTTTGATATCGCTTATGACCTCTCAGGTACACCGGGTACATTCTCAGGTCAGGTTGTAGTTGTCGGCCATACTCCTGGCGACTTTACACTTGACGGAACTGTAGATATTACTGACTTAGTACAAATGGTCGGTTATATGTTCCAGGGTGAAGAAGCACCAACAGTTCCGGAAGTTGCTGACGTAGACGGCAGCAAAGTTCTGGATATTGGTGACGTAGTCCGCATGGTTGAATTTATGTTCAACGGCGGTACTCCGCTGACTCATCCATAATTTAGACGAAACTAATCGTTTAAGATAAATAAACCCGCTGGCAGTTCCCTTCCAGCGGGTTTTTATTTGCAGTTTCCAAATTCAGAAATAGCCTAAAAAATTTTTTTATGAAAATATTTCATCCATATAAAATCTTGTTTCATGGAGAATATTCGTCTATATTTAATAGTATTAGAGTATAGTTAAAACATCATACAAATATGATTTTGTTAAGAGATAGAGGAAATTACGTATGTTGAATTCAAAGGAGAAAGTGTGAATCTAAAAATTAAACTTTCATCAGTACTAGTAGATGATCAGGAAAAAGCTGAAAAGTTTTACACGGAAATTTTAGGATTTAAAATCAAGCATGACATCCCCATTGGAGAATACAAGTGGCTGACAGTAGTATCTCACGATGATCCGGATGGTACCGAGTTACTACTTGAGCCGAACGGTATGGATTTTACTCAGGAATATCAAAAAACAATCTATGAAAAAGGCATGCCTGCAATGATGTTATTTGTTGATGATATTAATGAAGTATATGAAGAATTGAAAAAACGCGGTGTCAAATTTACAAAAGAACCGACAGATGTTGGTATGGTTATCATGGCAATATTTGATGATACCTGTGGGAACCTGATTCAAATGACACAGGAGAAAAACTAAGATTTTTCTTTTTGACACGCCGGGCAAAAATGTGCCGACCGGGAACCGATTTTCAACCGCACAATCTTTCGTTTACATCGTTCACACGGTTCACCCTCCCGTTTGTATGCTTTCAAGTATGCCTGATATGTTCCCGCTTTCCCATTGATACCAGTATATGTATCGACCGATGACCCCATATTATCAATCGCAAGATTTAATATCCCTTGAATATGGCCGTGAAGTTCTCTGAGTTTTTTATGAGAGATCGAAGATGTCAGTTTTTTCGGATGAATTTTTGAAGCATAAAGAGATTCATCAGCGTAGATATTTCCCACACCAACAATAAATGATTGGTCAAGCAGAGCCGATTTAATCATCCTTGATGTTCTTTTGCAGATTGATACGAATTCTTCGACATCAAGAGTCAAAGGTTCTGGTCCAAGTTCAACGAGACCTTTCTGCTCCATCACTTCATCTGTTTTGTATAAGCGCAGTCTTCCGAATCTGCGGTAATCATTAAAGCGAAGATGTTTTGTGCCGTTGTTTTTGAAATTAAAAATAACCAGATCATGTTTTTCGACAGGTTCGGTTTTTTTCTTATAGAAAAAGTGTCCGGTCATTTTCAGATGTACCCACAAAGTCAGATTATCAGAAAGTGTTATCAG
>QQUK01000378.1 GCA_008501655.1 Calditrichota bacterium | reverse complement strand
CCGAGATATTAAAATTTTTGATTTTTGATGTATCAGCTTTACAGGTGATAAAGTCAAATATATCCGGATGGTCTACACGCAAAATCCCCATATTTGCCCCTCGTCTGGTTCCCCCCTGTTTCACAGCCTCAGTCGAAGCATCATATACCGTCATAAACGAAACCGGACCGGATGCTACCCCCGATGTTGTAGCAACAATTGAATCTTTCGGACGGAGCCGTGAAAACGAAAAGCCGGTACCGCCGCCGGATTTATGAATGAGAGCAGCATGTTTATTCGTTTCAAAAATCTCTTCCATCGAATCGCCGACCGGAAGTACAAAACAGGCAGATAACTGCCCGAGTTCCCTGCCGGCATTCATCAAAGTCGGAGAATTCGGCATAAACTGAAGCGATGCCATCATTTCGTAAAACCGGTAAGCAAGATTTTCTCTATCTGTATCCGATGCACCATATTTTTTATCAGCATCAGCGATAAAAGTGGCTACCCGAATGAATAGCTCTTTCGGGGATTCAATAACTCTTCCCTCTTTATCTTTTAACAGATAGCGCCGTTTTAAAACAGCCATAGCATTGTCAGTAAACTCTATATCTCTATATTTTTTCATATCTGATCCTTTTTATTCGTCATACTTAGCTTGTTCAAGTATGCTCAATTTCCCTTTCGTCATACTGAGCCTGTCGAAGTATGCTCATTTATATTATAACATTGAGTAGCCCACCCCTTGGGGTGGGTTTCTATTCAAATTAATATGATTTCAATCAGGTATCCGTCCTGACAGTCATATATATTTTATAACGTTATTAATAGCTATCGGTTCGTTCTCTCTAATAACATTGGGTAGCCCACCCCTTGGGGTGGGTTTCTATTCAAATTAATATGATTCCATCAGGTATCCGTCCTGACAGTCATATATATTGCATAACGTTATTAATAGCTATCGGTTCGTTCTCTCTAATAGTATACGTCAGAAATTTTCTGTTCAAATCACAAATCTGATTGTCAAAGCAGATAAAAAATGTATTATTGATAGTATCGAGAAATTTAAGTCCCCTTCGACTCCGCTCAGGGTGACTTAAATTAACTTAAAATTAGTCATACTGAGTTTGTCGAAGTATGTACTAAAATAAAGTCATGCTGAGCGGAGTCGAAGCATGCACACTAAATATTGTACTATGAGCATACCGGAACCGGCCGTCAAACGAACCACTCTTGTCTTCACCGCAGGACTTCTGTGGGCTGTTATCGGACTTTTTCTCTTTGGTCGAGGAATCGCAAATTTCCTTCCTTTTGAAAACAGTGGATATATCTATATTGGTGGAGCTATTCTTTTAGGAATTTTAAAATCTCAACTTATCTTTTCAAAAATCATCGATAAAAATGTGCAGCGCATAAAAGAACTCGCACCCCAAAAAGATAAAATCTGCATTTTCGCCTTTCAGGCACTCGAATCATATCTGATCGCTCTCGTCATGATAGGTCTTGGCTTGTTTTTACGTACACTCGACATCCCCCCGATGATATATGGAGGCATACTGATTTTGATAGGCACAGCCTTGCTTTTGTCAGGATTGAAATATATTAAAGCAAAAAATGCGGTGTAACCCCCCTACAACCAACTCTTCGTCATAAACTCCCCCTGATGACCATCAGCATCAAAAAAATACAAACTCCGCTCCCCGTCCCGCCATGTATGCTCGATTACCTCAACCCCAAGAGATTCCAACTTTTTTTTAAACTCATCATACTCATCCGGTTTGATTTCAAACGCAAAGTGGAGATGTTTTGCCGGAAGTCCTTCATACAATCCGTGATACGCATCCTCCCAGATACCAAAAGCAGAACCATCATGAAGCACGATGAAATACTGTTTTTTCTCATCATCAGAAATAATTTTTTCATGCGGGAGAAGTTTTGTGTAAAACTCAACAGATTTTTCCAGGTCTTTGACCCCGATATGCATCTCAAGCATCCGCATAACAACTTACTCCGCCGGGAGGAAATCCGGATTCGACTGCTTCAGCATCTCCAGATAAGAAACTCCAAGCGAACCGAAATATGCTTCCGGTTTATGAAAAATCTTATCTTTTAAAGCTTTATCAACACTGATAAAGGTATACCCCTGACTTTTTATTGCACCTAAAAGTTCGTCTAAAAATACAGCATTAATCCGGTTTGCCCTCAGATTCAAAATCTGCGGACAGCTTCGCCCGAGCATCTCCTTTGCCAATAACTCCGATGCTTCGATTTCATCGATAATATAATTTAAGTACTCATTCATCAGAGCAAAATATGGTGTTGTATCCGGCTCTTTACCCATTTTATCAAGGGTCATATTATACAGATAGTCATCAATGACAACCGTTGCCGGAACGACATGATACTGTTTGGAATCAAGGTACAGCTCAAGCTGATTTTTCTTTTCTACAGTATTCCCGTAATGCATAAACGGATAACGAAAATATTTTGTTTTCTGTCCGAAACCTTCAACCATCGGTGCAAGAGCTTTCTCCCCCTGCTGAACATCCTCAATAAACTGTTCAATCCCGAGCTGATGGAAATCCTGATTTGAAAATGTCATATTCCCCAGTTTGTGTCCTTCATTCAGCCACTGTCCGATAATATCAAACGATTCTTCAATCTGCTGACCAACTACAAAACCAAGAGCCTTGACCTCATGCTTCTTCAAAGACTGTAAAATCAGATAATTAACCGCATCCCGGTCAACTTCATGGAACCCGGCTGCTGCCGGCAGTTCATCAAAAGTTATACAGATCTCTTTTTTATCTTTTTTAGCATACAGCGACATCGGGAGAACTAAAATCAACAGTAATACAAATATCTTTTTCATCATACTAAACTCGCTTTTATGTTATTTCATGAATCATCATAAAGTTGGTGGTTCCTCTTATACCAAAAGGTACTCCTCCGGCGATGATTATCATCTCATTCTGTTTTGCTAACTTATGTTTTGAACAAATTCCGTTAATTGTTTTTATCATAGCATTAAATGTTTTCGGTTGGGATACTTTAACCGGATACACCGAACGAAAGAGACAAAGTTTTGCAAGAACTTTAGTATCCGATGTCAACGCAATAACCGGCTGCGGCGGGAACAGATTCGAAATCAAACGTGCCGTAAAACCTGATGATGTATAGGCTGCAATCATTTTTACGTCGGTATCTTCCTGCGCCGTATGCACCGAATATGCGATCGCCTGAGTGATTTCAGATTTTATAAGATGTTTATCAACGGCTGTATCCCCTTTGACTGAGACTTCTTCAGTCGCTTCGATGACTTCTGTCATCGCTTTAACTGTCTCAACCGGGTAATTTCCGGTTGCCGTTTCAGCAGATAGCATTACCGCATCGACAAAATCAAACACAGCCGTTGCGACATCGTTTACTTCAGCCCGGGTAGCTCTCGGAGAAAACCGCATCGATTCAAGCATCTGGGTAGCGATGATAACCGGTTTATGATGATAATTCGCCAGCCGGATAATATCTTTCTGCATCCGGGGAAGTTCGGCAAAAGGAAGTTCCACTCCCAAATCACCTCTGGCGACCATAACACCATCAGCTAAAAGCATAATTGTATCGAGATCCTCAATCGCTTCCCGCTTTTCAAGTTTTGCTATCACCCACTGGGTACCGCCGTATTTCCGAATCAATTTTCCTGCTTCAATTATATCATCACCGGAACGAACAAAAGACAATGCGATATAATCAGCCTTGGCATCGACAGCTGTTTTTATATCTTTTTTATCTTTTTCTGTGATTGTCGGAATCTTCAGTTTTGTATCCGGCAGGTTTATCCCTTTACCGGGCAAAATTGTCTCGTTGTTCTCCGCTTTGATTACTATCTCGGTTTTATTTGTTTTTAATATCTTAAAAACAATATTCCCGTCATCGATAAAAAGCCTCTCCCCTTTTTTAACCGATGCTATTATAGCAGGATGATTCACCGCTATTTTTTTCTGACTCAAATCAGTTGTATCAGTTGTCAGAGTCACTCTATCACCGCTTTTGACAGGAAGTTCTCCGTCAAAACGGTCAACCCGAAGTTTCGGACCGGAAATATCAAATAATATCCCGACCGGGAAACGGGCTGATTTAGTCCCCTGTCTGATAATTTTGACAGCCTTAAGAAAATCCTCACGCTTGCCATGTGAACAATTGATTCGGAAAAGGTTCACCCCGGCATCCACAAGCTGTTTCACTTTGGTTCCGGATGAAACAGCCGGACCGTATGTAGCGATGATTTTGGTCTTTTTCATACTGTATGATGTACTTCCCAACTGCTTGTAAATCAACAAAAAACCTGAATATTTCAAGCTACTGTTAAGAAATGAAACAATCCGCCGATAAAAATAATGTATCAATTTGAAACAGAAAAGTGATAAACAGCTACAGAAAGAATCTAAATGACAGAAGTAATCGATGTAAGGAATTATCAGAACAGACTTTCGACTGCTTTCATGCCCGAAACATCTGATTTTGATAAACAGCTGACTGCTCTTTTATGGCATTGTGAACTTGCCGGAAAGCTCTCAGATAATGACTCTGCATTCCTCGATAGACTTACAAACAATCAGTTTAAATTATTTTTAGTAAAAGATACCGAATTTATCTACCCTCCCGGTTTTGATCTTATCAAACCATCAGATATTGAATCGGAATGGTATCACACCGCAAACGCTTTCTTCTCATACAACCTGCATCTCGAAGACGGCAAAATTGTCAATATCAGCACCTCGCCGATCAATTCTTCTAAAACAAATCGGATTACTCTCGGTATGATAGCTCCGATGGAGTTAGCCGAGACACCTGAAATTGAAGATACCTTCTTAAATATCAGTCAGAGTTTCCGTGAGAAATTTCAGTCAATCCAAAAGGAACTGCTGTCCGTACAATCAGCTCTTGAATCAGATAATGCCGTCATGATTGTCTCCCGGGAAACCGGTTGTCTTATAGCGGTAAATGAGATGGCAAAACAATATCTCAATAAAACACATGATGACTTACTAACAGTAAAATTCAGCCAATTCCAAAAAGAGATGGCAGAAACCCATTCAAACCTGATGCTTAACATCGCCAATCTTCATATTGAAAATAAAGATATTTCTATTGTCACCTTAAGTGAAAAAGAATCACAGAACGTGACAGATACTGATACCAATCTGTTTATCACCGACCAGATGACCAATCACCTCTCCCATGTCATGCTTGCTTATTCTGACCTCATGGAAAATTTTCAGAAAGAAGACAAAGATGATAATGCAAAATTGATAGAATCATCTTTAAGTGAACTGACAAAAATAAACCAGTTTATCAGAATGTATAACCTGCTGAACAAAATTGAAAATATTGAATCAGAACGGGTGCATCTGCTGTCTCATCTGGAATACTCGATCGATACTACAGCTCCAGAAGTTTGTATTCAAAATGAAGAATTGCTGGAAGATGAAGTTTTCTGTGCACCAAAAAATTCAATCCGCATTCTATTTGAAATCTCCCTGACAGCCCTCTTATCTAACAAAAGCGCTGGTTCCTCAGTTCAAGTATTTTGCTATAACGACCAAAATCCAAAACTCGTCTTCACAATAGACAAAATTCAACTCGGCCGGGTAACTTTATTCAAAAATTATTTTACCTTACTCAAACAGTTATCAAAAAAAATAGGTGCCGCGTTAACAAATACTATTAATACAAATAACCAAACAATCGATTTGACGATTACATTTTCTAAAGGGGAAATAAAGTGAAACAACAGAGAAACATCTTAGCTATTCAGCCTTTGACAGAAATTTCTGATAAACTCCTCGCAAATTTACAGTCAGAAAATATTTCGCTAACAATCGCCGAAAACAAAGATCATTACAGAAAAACTTCCAAGGATTTTCAGCTTATCCTGTTAAGTACCGACATCACCACTGAACAACTCAGAGAACTGAGAGCATTATACCCTCAGGCTCTGTTTCTGAATACCGGTACAAATCTGGTAAATCAGAACCTGATTTTTGATACATTGGATTCGAGATTATCAGACAAAGAATTTTTCTTTAAACTAAATCGGGCTTTTACAGTTCAGAAAATGAAATTCGATCTGTTAACTCTCAGACAATATGTCGCCATGAACTTCGGATTTGACAATATGATCGGTGATTCAAAACAGATTTTGGAAGTCAAACAGACAATCAGCAATGCATCTCCCACCGATATTTCAATCTTTATCTCTGGACCGATCGGTTCCGGAAAATCTCTTGCAGCCAACCTGATACATCATCATTCTGAAAGAAGACAGGAAAATTTCATTACCGTTGATTGCAACGAGTTCAATACTGATAATTTCGAACATATGATTTTTGACCCTGCTTCCGGGTATCTGAAACAGGCAGATAACGGAACTATCTATTTTAAAGAAATAGACGCTCTGCCGCAACCAGGTCAGGAAATGCTATCAGATTTTATAAAAACTTCCACCCTTATGAATTCGGATAGAAAAATAAATTGCCGTATAATAACTTCATCAACTCTCCACCCCGAAAAACTGATGGAATCAGATACCGCAAACAAAGAACTAATCCGACAAATTAGTGAAATTGTCATACGTATACCGAATTTGCCATCCAGAAAAAATGATATCGAACAGTTGACTACCTATTTTCTGAACAGAATCTCTACAGAAACAAAACGTCCTATTTATCAGATAACCAGAGATGCTCTCGAACGTCTGCTTACCCACAATTGGACTGAAAACGTCCGGGAACTCGAAGAAACTGTAAAACGGGCTGTCTCATTAGCACGAAATGATACAATTACAGAAAAAGATATTCTTTTTATCAATACACCGCAGACATTGAAAAATTCTACAAGCTTTTCAATTGAAAAATCCGAGGAATCCAAAGGACTATTGGATGATGGACAGCGTACTTTGATTATTAAAACATTGAACGAAAACGATTGGAACTACACCCAAACCGCTAATGAACTCGGTATTGGAAGAACCACTCTTTGGCGCAAAGTTAAAAAATATAACCTCAAAAAAGAGATGGTATAAAGGATACGAACATGTCAACATATCGGGCATACTTACATGATGATAAAAATATAGCATTCGATTTTCAATCAGCATTCTCTCATGATGCTACCCTCCCCGAACTTTTTTCGGAACTCAGTCGTCGATTGGAAAC
>QQUK01000138.1 GCA_008501655.1 Calditrichota bacterium | reverse complement strand
TTGATTGATTTTGTCTAAACCAAAGATTCTTGTCATTGGAGCAGGACCATCCGGTATGTTTGCAGCCGGAGAAGCATCAAAACTTGGTGCTGATGTCACCATTCTTGAAAAAAAACCACTCCCCGGCATCAAATTAAGAATCACCGGTAAAGGAAGATGCAATCTTACGAATATTGCCCCTATTCCAGAGTTTATAGATAGGTTTGGGAAAAACGGCAAATTTCTCAGACAAGCTTTTCATTCCTTTTTTTCACCGGATGTCAGAGCATTGTTCAAAGAGATGGGTGTAGATATTCAAACCGAACGAGGCGGACGGGTATTTCCGAAAGATAACGATGCACCGGCAATTGCCGAAGCATTGGTCAACTGGACAAAAAAACAAGGGGTAGATATAATGGTCAACGCCTCCGTCGATGAACTTTTAGTTGAAGAAAACAAAATCATTGGGGTTAAGACCAACAATAAAGATTATTACGCTGACAGAGTTATCTTAACAACCGGAGGTGCCTCCTACCCGGTTACCGGTTCTACCGGTGATGGTTATACGTTTGCCCGGTCACTTGGGCATACAGTAATTCCTATACGCCCGGCATTGGTCCCGCTTGATGTTGCCGGAGATGTTGCCAAACGACTTGATAAACTGCATCTGAAAAACATCAACGCAAGAGTTTTTGCTGATGGGAAAAAAACCGGTGAGCGGTTCGGCGAACTATTTTTCCGTAAGGGAACTTTAGCCGGTCCTATCATTCTTTCTGTCTCAAGAAATATAGTAGACCAGATTAATGCGGGTATTAAAAATCTCAGCTTATCAATAGACCTTAAGCCTGCTCTTGATCATAATAAACTGGACGCAAGACTTCTCAGAGAATTTCAGGCAAATGACAAAGTTTCGATGTCTGTAATACTCGAATCTCTCCTCCCGAAAATGCTCATATCTTACTGCTTAGAAGAGACAAACATCTCACCGGACAAGCTCGGAAATCAGGTAACGTCAGATGAAAGAAAAAGATTAAGAGTCTGGCTGAAAGATTTCAGACTGCATATTACCGGATACCGGCCGTTCAAAGAGGCAATCATTACCAACGGAGGAGTCAACACAAAAGAGATTAATCCGAAAACGATGGAATCTAAACTTATCTCAGGACTATATATCGCCGGTGAACTTTTAGATATAAATGGTGATACCGGAGGCTACAATCTACAGGCATCATTTTCTACCGGTTGGCTTGCCGGACACTCAGCAGCACTCTCCTGCTTCTAAGTATTTTTTCAAAATGAAGCATCTTTACAAACAAAGATTCTCCATTTTCCAAAATAAATAAATATCTTTGATTTCTGACCTTTATTGTATATATTCCATCTGTAGGGAAACAACAGGAAAAATAGACAATTTAATTCAAAGGAGTGTTAGTATTAGTTCAACTGCTAATGAAAAAGCTATATGTATAGTCGGAGCCGGTCTTACAGGATCCATGCTTGCAACATTATTAGCTAACCGTGGATTCAGTGTTGAAGTTTTCGAAAAGCGACCGGATATGCGCAAAGATTTTGTATCCGGGAATCGAACGATTGCAATGTCTATTTCGAAAAGAGGAATAAAAGCATTGCAAGAGATGAGTCTTTCATCGTTTGTATCTGATGCAACTATTCCCAAACACAGCCGGATGGTACATCATCTCGATGGGCATATCTCAAGCCAACGGTATGGTAAAGAAGGACATACAATCAATACTGTTGATAGAAGACAGCTTAATGAAAAACTGATAGACAAAGCTGAAGCTACCGGTAAAGTTACCTTTCATTTCCAGCATGAATGTGAAGAAGTTGAAATGGAGACCGGGTTTCTGACATTCCGTAATCCCCAAAATGCAGGTTTCAGGAAAAAATTCGATCATGTTATAGCTGCTGACGGTGTCTTTTCAAATATCCGACGCTTCATGGAAATCCAAAAACATACCAATACCGAATATATAAAAATTGAATACGGCTATAGAGAGCTGCTCATACCGCCAAACGATGAAGGTCAGTATCAACTCGATCCTGATTTTGTTCATGTCTGGCCAAGAGAAAACTATATCCTGGTTGGCCTTCCTTCGATTGGTAATGCCTTTACCTGTAATCTTTTTATGCCGTCAGATGGTCCACTTTCCCTGACGGATATTCAAAAGGAAGAACAGGTTGTGGAACTTTTTGAAAAAATATATCCAAATGTCATCCCGCTTATGCCTACCTTAGTAAAAGATTATTTCTCAAATGCTGCATCCAAAATCCAGGCACTCAATTGTTTTCCATGGAATTATAAAGATAAAATCTTACTCATAGGCGATGCTGCTCATGCTATAGTTCCATTCTTTGCTATGGGCATGAATACCTGTTTTGAGGACTGCACCGATTTTGAAAAGTTAATGGATATTTACAATAACGACTTAGGAAAAACAATCGAACATTACGGTGAATTCAGAAAGCCGAATACTGATGCAATCTCAAAACTATCATATAATAATTTTAAAGAAATCGCCAAAAGTCCCTGTGATGATTATCATGAAAAATGGCATCTTGAAAGAAAGATATGGGATATTTACACGCACAAATGGATGCCGCTATATCCGATGATAGCATTTTCAACGATACCTCTCGCGGTCACGGTAGAAAGAGCTGAAGTTCAAAATAAAATATTATCTGAAATTAGTGAATCTAAGAAAACTGAATTCTTAACTGATGAAATTGAACTGAAAAAATATCTTGAACCAAAACTTGCTGATATCACACAAATTTCAGAAGACTACTTATGAATTCCTATCGCTGATTCATCCAGTTGATGACAACCTTCTAACAGAATCATGTCAATAGGTTTATTAATCTCATTTGACGGCATCTGGTCTTTTGCTATTGATTCTATACACCAGACACCTTCCTGCCATTTGAGGGCGGCATAAATCTGCTCGACACCGGTTTTCTCATCACATTCGGCATGTAAAATAATCCCGTTATCTACGTAAATGGAAAGTTGATGTTTTTCAGATGTTACACTCACCAGATTTTGCTTCCCGCTCCCCCGCATCGTCTGCAGTAAATCTATGAGGCTCATACTTGAAAGAGTTCCGAACGTTCCGGTGGAATTTAAAATCTTAATCTGCCGTAATGGCGATTCAAGAATCCTCTGTTTTGAACGAAGCATCTTTATCATGAATGTCTCAGTCTCTGTAGAAACATCGATTATATCTTCAAGTCCCTTTTGATAAAGACCTGATAGCTGGTAAACTGAAACAGATTCTGAAATCAAGTATGAAGGAAGAGTGATCAGGTCTAAGCCTGTTTCTAAAATATCGTTAACCAGATCAACAGTATCAACAGCTGTTGATTCTCCCGCTATAACAAGGATCTCCATTTTACCGGTCTGTTTAAACTCAATTAGTTCTTCAAACAACTCAGTCCGGAATACTGAAAAACCATTCTGTTCAAGACTCTCAATAACATCATCATACTTACCGTCATCCTGAGCAAATAGAGTAACCGTACATCGTTCCCCTTCTGTTATATGTTTGACAATATCTTTCGATACTATCTCAAGTAAGTTTCCTAAGATAAACGGTTCTGCAAAAGCTTTTGTCTGTGAGCTCAGGTATTCTTTTAATATCGAAAACTCTGTGTTCAGATATTTTTTCTTTTTGAATTTACATTGGCAATAGATACTGACAACCGTCACAATCTGTGAGATTATCGAATAAGTATTATCGTGAATATCCTCAAGCTTCATATACATCTGTTTCAGCACCTGAAGTACCACCGGCGAATAATTAAACGGTTTTAAAAATTCCATTGTGATACGGATAAAATCAGATTTTTGAAAAAGTGGTGATTCGGTATTGACCAGGTATGCTGAAAGATCATGGACATGGGCGGCTGCGAGGGCAACTACGGTTTTTTCTTTCGATAAGTACATGCTCTGACAGATCTGCTCTGTCAGGTAAGCTATCTCGGAACGTTGCTTTTTGGAGGTTGCTACTTCACCGGATAATATTGTTTTAACTAAATTAAAATTATCCTTAAGTAAATCTATTTGAAGTTCGTCATCGAAATTCCCAAACAGAAGCTCTTCTTCTGCGGTGAAAAACCGAACAACACTTAATAGGTTTTTTTGCTTAAATTGTTCAATTAAGTCTACGTATTCTTTTGAAGATTTAGATTTTATCAGCAGATAATCATAACTTTCCGATCTGATCTGCTCTTCCAATTCGTCCTTATCACCCGAAAGAAAAACATCAAACCCAAACTCGACAACAGTTTCCCAGAACAACTTGGTAAACTGATTGTCTGATATATATACTAATAACTTTTTATTCATTGATTTGTACTATTTACTTTCTTTCAGCCTGCTTTTCTTATATTTAAATCGGCATATATGAAAAAATCGTGAATAAACAGGACAAAATCAGTGTATACTATTTATAAACTAATGAAAGAAAGGAGTTTACATGTTAGTAACAACAACCCCTACAATTGAGGGAAAACCAATTTCAGAATATTATGGATTAGTCTCCGGTGAAGCTATTTTAGGTGCCAATATTTTTAAAGATATTTTTGCCTCAATCCGGGATATCGTCGGGGGAAGGTCAGAAGCATATGAAAAGGAACTGAGGAAAGCCAAGGAAACTGCCATCTCTGAAATGTGTGCTGAAGCAACAAAATTCGGAGCAAATGCTGTAGTTGCTGTTGATCTCGATTATGAAACAATAAGTTCAGGCGGCGGCAATATGCTGATGGTGACCGCAAGCGGAACCGCTGTCAGATTATAATTTTTTAGAAATATAAAAGCTGTCAGATTCCGTTCTGACAGCTTTTTAAGGATATATTATGGCGGAAAAGGGTAGAAACGAACACCCCTCCGTTTGCTCAAGAAATTTTTAGCAACATGGTAATGGTGCCGGACCACCTGCAAACATATAATTTACTAAATATACTATATCAGCAATGTCTAAACCTCCTGATGCATCCACATCTGCTTCCGAAGTTGCAGGTGCCGGACCACCATTAAAAGAATAATCTACTAAATATACTAAATCAGCAATATCAATAGCATCTGCAGGGTCTGTATCAACATTTCCTCGTATTCCAACACAATCTGCAGGACAAGGATAATTACCGGCATCCGGGAAGTAATTGTTCGCTGTGATAAAAGCTTTACCATCAGCAATAGCTGTTTGGAGGTCGGCGACTGTACCATCTTGAACTGTAGCAAGAACGATCCAGTAATCAACTGTATCGGTAGCACCAAGGCTCAAGCTGTTATTGAAAGTCATAACAGTGTGCAAGTCGGTGGTCTGACCGGTAGTTGTAAACCCGAAGTTCTGCATGTTTTCATACAGTTCTGACGGTACAAAGTTATCAGCCGGGAATACCAATAAGTCGTTACGACCGGTGTAAGCACCAAACGGTGCCGTATGTGTTAGAGAACCATTTAAATAACTTTCAAAAAATGCGACACCACCGTGACGGTTATCAGAATCCTGACATACGGTATCAACATTATATTCAGCACCTGTCTGATAGATCAAGTTTGGAATAGGTGAGAAACCATCAGTATTCTGTGCACCTGAATCAGACGGGATATCCCAGTCAATTGCTTCACCGATAGCGATACCGGATTTTGCGGTACCATCTTCTGACCAGACAGATAGCTTCTGGATGATGAAGTCACAGTTACCAGCATTTGTTGAAGCAATCCAGGTTTTTTTCATACCTATTGTTGAGTCAGGAGTGACAAATTTTCCGGAAGTATACCAGTTGTATGCTCCAATACCACCTGTACCGGAATAGGGTGCATCACTATCAAGACCCGCAGGTTTAAAGCCATTAGAAGACAACCAGCCATCACCAAAGATAGACCAGTAAGCGACGGTATCAACGCCGTCAATCCAGGAGATTACCGGAGAACCGTCGTAAAGATATACGTCGGCAGCACCGGTTGTATCACATTCAGCGCCAGAGAAGACCCAATCCATATTTACTCCACCCCTACCGTTATTACCGTAGTTACCTGTATTGGAAACAGCGAGAGCTAAACAAGCAGATTCTATGGTATCATAGACCGGAGCAATCACCGTATCAGCAACCGTAAAATAAACCGGCAACGTATCCGGTGAACTTGGTGCATTCGATGTAAAAATAATCCGACCGTTATAACCACCGATTGTTGTCGTTCCCGAACCAAGTCCAATTAACCCGTCTTCAACGTTCGCTAAACCCGATGGAGTCATACCCGATAAACCGAAAACAGAAAGCCAGTTCATTCCGGGATTGTTATCCATCTCTACCGATATTGAGTAGATGAGATCAACATTACCATTATTTTCAATTGTCAAAGGTATAGTTATTGATTCACCCGGTTTTGCCCAGGTCGGGAAACCGACATAATTCGGGTAAATAAAATTTGGTATGCTCGGTGTCGGTTCAATACAAGCGATACGGAACCATTTGACCGGACTAAGCCTCCAGGTACCTTCCTGTTTAACGGTAGAACCAGCATCTTTATCGTTGATATACTGAACATCAAGAAAGTAATCACCGGCATAAGAACCTGTTGGATCGACAATCTCCGCACTCAGCCAATCCTCGCCAGGATTATTCTGCCGACCATGACTTGCCATCGACGGCCACATATCAGATTCACAATCTGCTCCGCCGTTTGACGGGTCACAACCTCCGGAAAATGAATTTGTTATATTACGGGGTGCATCCCAGGTCAATCCATAGTCAGTCGAAACTGAAATAAAGAGTTCACCGTTTGTTGCACCAACAGCATCACCATTCCCACCATCTGCACGGGCAGCACAATCATCAAAGACTCCGTTAGGCGGATCTAAGTGCTGTGTCCAAAGAACATATATTTTATCATCACATTCGGAAACCTGCATTTTCGACATAGCCATATTCCATCCACCGGTGATACATTCTATAAGTGTATCTACAGAAGGAGTAGACCATTCAGCTGAAGCAACTGTACGAATAATGTTAAGGTTTTCTGACCAGTGAACCATCCGGTTATAATATCCTGACCAGCCATCAGCTGCCGGGTCTTCCGGCCATGCTGGACAGGTCCAGATAACATGAAAGTCACCGTTTGAATCTATCAGGGTCGAACTATCTGTATACGCTCGCTAACCCGCTTCACCAAGACGGTTTTTGGTGATATTGACTC
>QQUK01000051.1 GCA_008501655.1 Calditrichota bacterium | reverse complement strand
TAGCGCCGACTTCAAGAACAATCGAAAGAAATGCCAGAGTAAAATAGAGCAGGTCCATTACCGCATAATTTTCCGGCGTCAAATACGATAAATATAAAGGCAAAAGCACAAAGGAGACAACCCGGTTGAGAATTTTTGAGAGGGAGTAGATGCTTGAGTGCTTTGATAACAGTTTCAGTTCTGAGGATACTTCTTTTGCCATAATCTTTCTTTAGCTCTTTAATTTGAATGATTCAGGGTATGAAAAAGAGCCTGGTTTTACAAGTTAAAATATTGTATACAAACGGTTTTGATTATGTTAATACTATCGAGAATAAAACAATATTCTTTACTTACGGTTTAATAATTGCCTATATTGACCGATAGATAGATATATGGATATTATGTCAAAAAATAAGCGTTTTTGGGCTTTTTTACTTCTCCTTTTAGCTCTGACAGTTTCTCCGGTGACAGCCCAGTATATTGATTTAGACGGTAATCTGTCAATCAACTGGTCAGCACCAATCTATGGTGATGCTGTGGCGAGTTACCATTGGTCATACACTATCAATGGAGTTACCGATTCAATTACCGGTATAAATTCATCAGCTCAGTTATCAGAAAATTCGGCACAACTGGATAATATCGATGATTGGGCATTATTTTCGATATGGTCTCTTTCTGTAAATGGGGACAGTTCGGCGATTTCTGTTTCAGATACGGTTTATTATTCTCTTTCTCTTGATATAGATGATGAGCAGATTTTACCTGAGTCATTTGACATATCCTTTTTCCCGAACCCATCGAAGGGAGGTTCGGAGATATCTTATGCTTTATCTATAAACAGAGTTGATAATTACAATATTACTCTTTATGATATATTAGGACGCAAGGTTACTACCTTGCTTAATAAAAGATTATCTGTAGGTGACTATGAAACGAATATTACAAGTAATTTGGCAAGCGGGCTCTATTTTGCCGTTGTCAAAAGCTCTGATGCTTATCGTACTGTTAAGCTCTCTATCATTCGCTGATGACGGTATTGTGTATCCTGACTCGGCAGATATTTCGTTTGTCTGGTCAGTTGATAATGATACGATAACATTGATGGTACAGAATAACAGCGGACAGGCAGTGACCGATTTTTACCTGTCGACAAATGCACCTGTGACAACTACGTTAATCGACTGTATCGTCGATGCTTCTGTGACGGTACCCGATAATACTGATTTGACTCTGGGAGCTGTTTATACCGGAATGTATAATACAAGATATATAATAGATTCATTTTCTGATAAAGTAATTCTGAAATACTATCCGTTTTCAGCTGATTTTTCGTTTTCAGCCGGGAAAGGGTTTCCGGTTTTTGGAGTTCCCCGGAAGGTCGGTCCTCCGGCAGAACTCCAATGGAATCAGTAAACCTTTTAGATTAAATTCTCTTTAAAAAACTTAATAAATGCTTTGGTTGCAACTCTGTTTGCCTGTTCATTCGGATGAGAGTCTCCGTCGCGGCGCATGAACTCTGGTTTGAGCATATTATCTGAATCTGCTAAGACTTTATGCAGATCGAAGACATAAAAGTTATTTAGTCCGGTTGATGTTTGATATTCTTTTGCAAAATCGTTAATGACCCAATCAGTAAATTTGCGGGCACGGGCAGCATTTTCAGTATTTGTATTTGAACGGCAGATAGGGGGAGTGGTGACAAAGATAAATTTCTGTTCCGGATGCGCTGAAAAAATTGTCTGTAATGAATCCATGACCGAACGATAATTTGCAATCGTCTTTTCCGGGGAGACCGGATTACCGACTTCAGCACCTTCGGAGACAATATCCGAATTCGGGTAGCAGGATTTAAACATGATGATTTCGTTTTCGTAATTTCCAAGATTATCATCTTTTGTCATATCAAATTTGGAGATAGCCTCATAATTATCGGAAAATTTAGGCACCCAGTGATTAAAATCGGTTTCCATGCCGAGATCACAGTTTCGGGATATCGACTGGACTGAAACACCAAGGGCGGCAAGCTCCTCTTTAAGGCCGTCAGCAAGCCAGTTTCGTCCGACGGAATGATGAAGAAAGACCATTTTTGTCGGCAGGGATTTACCGACCTCGTCAATGACCTGGTCTTTGCGCTGCAGTTTTGCTTCGAGTTCTTTGACATAGGTATCTTTTTTGAAAAATTTGTAAAGGACAAACAGTCCGAACAGATTACCTACTATTGAAATTATCAGGAGTGCTACTAAGATCTTCATTTTACAAAATCCTTTATTTTAATGATTCAAATCTCTCTTTGATAGCTTTTGCGAGGATAGCATATCCCTCGTTATTCGGTTCAACAAGATTTGATGCAAATTGTTCGGCTAAAAAACCGTTTTCATCACCGATTAGATTCTGGCAATCTATTAACACATATCCATTGAGTTGACAAAGTTCTCTCAACCAGTTGTTGTAGACATCAACGGAATCGAAAACATTGTAATCACCAAGTTCCTTGTCATCGACGACCGATTCAAATTCTTTTGATGGTTTTATGACGGTCGTAAGAAAAGGTTCGATTTTATTATATTTTGCCAGTTCTGCCAAAAGTTCGGTGTAATCTTTAATCTCCTCAATAGAGTTATATTCCCGGAAGTTATATGAAGAGATTTCGATAACAACCGCTCTCGGCATCAGGTCGAGAACATCCGGTTTGTACCTGAGGAGATAGCCGGAGACCCGCTGTCCTTCGACTCCCCGGTTATGTACGTCATATTCGGGGAAAAATTTGGGCAGATCAAATTTCTGCGTTACCTGAGTCCCGAAAAATACAATCCGATTATCGACAATAGTATTACTTGCAACTTCAGGATTCATTTCAGCATATTCAGAGCGGGAGGAAAACTCACCGGAGACATGCTCATATTTTTCCAGAAAAACATTTATATGCGACCGGTATTCTAAAGCTTTATAGCCGACATAGAATATGGCTAAATTGGCAACCAGAGAGAGCAGTAAAGTTATTTTTATCGTTTTTGTCATTTGATTTCCTTGTCTTATTAAAGATATCAATTTAACCAGTGTAAAAAAACAAAAAATTTTATCTTTTCAAGAAACTCCAAAAAACATACGATACCTTAAGTAAATGTAAGAAACCGGAAAACATGTGAAAATCGAAACCGACAAAATACTGGCACATCTGAAAAAACATAAATACCCATATATCCTTGTAGTTATGTTTTCAATTCTGAATATCAGAGTGATTACTGATTTAGTAGCTGACTGGATCCGGGATGATAATTATTCTCATGGTTTTTTTATGATTCCGATTTCCGCATATCTCTTTTATCGTAAAAAAGAGGAACTGAAATTTCCGGCGGAAAAATCTAAAATCGGGATATTACTTTTGTGTGGTGGCCTGTTGCTTCTGGTTTTAGGTACGGCAGCATCGGAGTTTTTTGCAACCCGGGTCGGCTTTGTGACGGTGTTGACCGGGATAACCCTTACCTATGTCGGGAATGAAAATTTCAAAAAAGTCTGGTTTCCTTTTTTCTTTTTACTCTTCATGATTCCGATACCGTCCATCATATACTACGCCGCAACCATTCCGATGCAGTTGTTTGCGACGAAAGTTACCTATGTTATGCTCAAGACTATCGGTGTCCCGATTATGCGGAATGGAAATATCTTGATGCTTCCTGATTATGCTCTCGAGGTCGTCGAGGCATGTTCAGGTCTTCGTTCGCTGGTTACGTTAATGGCGTTGGGAGCGTTGTATGCATATTTCAGAATGCCGGGGAAAGTTCTCCCGACGATTCTCTTTTTCTGAACGATTCCGATAGCGATAGTAACAAATATATTCAGGATTTTTACCACCGCAATCGGTGCTTATGCCGTCAGTAAAGAGCTTGCCGAAAGTTTCCTTCATGAGATTTCGGGGATGCTTGTGTTTATTACGGCTTTACTACTTATGATAATTTTTGGAGCGATTTTAATTTGGATAAGAAAACATTTTACATCATCTGCACAGCAATAGTTCTGACTTTTGTTTTTACGCTGCTCCTTTTATATGCAAGACCGGATACAGCCGGGGTTGTATCGCTTGATGATTTCCCGCTTGAGATTGGCGAATGGCAGGGGGAGAAGCAGTTTATCTCCGATGCAACGATGGAGCTTCTGAATCCGCAGGCGATAATTTCAGCTGTCTATACCAACAAAGAAGGTGTATCGGTGCATCTGCTGTTTGATTTCTTTTCATCGGAAGCGGCGTTCGGCGGTCCTCATGCACCGAGGAACTGTCTGCCAGGTTCGGGATGGGTGATTTCCGAAACAGAGTCTGCAAAAATTAATATTGAATCAAAAGAGATTGATGCCGGACGGTTCCTTCTGACAAGGAATAGAAATAGTCAGGTTATGGAATTCTGGTATATTACCCATTTGGGTGAAACAGCTAATGATTATGTTTTTAAACTGTACGAACTTGGTTCCGCTTTGCTGTTTAAACCGCGAGATGTTGCGTTTGTCCGGTTCGTCTGCGCCAATGATGCTGAATCGGTGCAAGCGTTACGGGAATTTCAGAAACTTGTTTTACCGGTTATCTACGACCGGCTTCCGTTTTAAATAACAGTGAGTTTGTAGTGCACTTTGTTGCTATTCCCGATACCTATAGCCGTCATACCCGACTTGATCGGGGCTCCAGTCCGATCAAAATGGGTTCGTTTGCTCATTTTCGGGGACCCTAAAGTTGCATTTTTGCCTCCAAAATCGAAAGTAACTTTTTATCAGTTATCATAGTACGATGAAATGGCTTTTGTATTGAAAATGGCTTTAAAGCCATTTTGAATATTTCGTTTTCAGGATTAATTTTCAATACGATCTCTTCCGTTCTTATCTAATTACAATTATAATTTCACAAAGATAATTAGTAGAGATGTTATTGATTTTTTGACAATCGAAAATATATAGAGAAGATTCCTTGTTTAAGTGGAATAGAAACCCACCCCTATTCCGTTCTTATAAAATTACAATTATAATTTCACGAAGATAATTAGTAGAGATGTTGTTGATTTTTTGACAATCGAAAATAAATAGAGAAGATTCCTTTTTTTTAGTGGAATAGAAACCCACCCCAAGGGGTGGGCTACCCGATTCCGTTTGCTTCCCAATGAGTTATTGACAAAATTCTCTTTTTTATTATAATTCATATACTAAACATAGTTACTTACCCAAGGGGAGTTTTAGTATATGAAAACTTTGCTATTTATATTGTCATTGGGGTTAATGGCTTCAGTAGTATCAGCTGACCCGCCTGAACCACCGAAATTTGTCAATTGTCCGGATCACTATTTTCACTTTAGTCCGTGTGATTCTATCTATTATCAATTCGAAGCTATAAACCCAAATCACCCTGAAAAATGTAATGATGATGGGGATGAGCATCATGGAAATCATTGCAGTCAAATCAGGTATAGACTAATCTCCGGTCCTGGAACAATAAATGCAAAGACCGGAGAGTGGTATTGGAATCCTACGATTGATGATGTGACATTTAATTCGTATGTGGTAACTGTCTCAGCCTCGATAGGAAATTCAGGAATTGAAACAGATGAAGATCATTATTGTAGATTAATCTTTTTTGTAAGAGATCATAATCCGAGAATCTATGTTGATGATAAAGGAACTTTATCAGTTTTCAATGTCAGTCCGGGTTCAAGTTATGAATATGAATTATCTACAACCGATCAGGATGGGTGTGAAATTGATTCCGTTTTGATTGATTCAGTAGTGCCGAATATTCCTGGGATATTTTCTATTGAAAATCAAAAACTGATTGTTAATATTCCGGATAATGAACATATACTTAGATATTATCTTTATTTAACAACTGAATTGTATCAAGACAAATTATCTTCCCCTTTTATTTTTGATCCCCGTGAAAATCCAGCACCTATGTTTGTTGAATGTCCTCTTTCGTTTGAAACTTCTGCTTGTACTTATCTTCGAAAACATGTTACCGCAGTAGATCCAGATAATCTGCCTGACTATAATGGCAGACTAATACAGTATGAAATTGTTGAAGGTCCCGGTGTAATGGGAAGAAATCAGGATTGGAGATATACGCCTCAGGAAGCAGATTTTGGTCAGACTTTTGATGTTGTAATTGCGGCTTCATACGGAGATATCTGGTCGCAGGATAGCTGTAGGTTTTCTTTTACAGTCGGGGAAAGTCCTCTTGGGATTTTTATGGACAACTATGAATGCGGGGATACATTAGATGTAAATTTTGAGGATTTTGTTCATATAAGTATGACTTCTGTTAATGCTTACTGTGATTATAATCAAATAGCCATCGTTAATGTTTCTGAAGATGTTGAAGGTGAAATGTGGATATCAAACGATGGAGTCATACAGTCATATTTTTATTATGAACCTGCTTACAATGATGGTGGGAAAAATATAGAAGTTACTTTTGGTGCAAAAGATGGACGGGATTCAATATTTTGTTCGGTGGTACTTAAAACAGCTTGGAATACACAAAATGCTCCGTACAAAGTTTTCATTGATACCGTTAAAAATGCAATACAAGGGGAACATGTACAAGTTGCAGTCAAGATAGATTCTTCAGCAATTGGTATTAGCGGATATGATTTACTTATTGGATATGATAATGCAGCATTGTCCTTCCAGTTTGCTGACCCGGGACAGTTTTTGATTGATTGTGGCTGGGAGTATTTTACTTATCGGTATGGCTCCAATGGAGATTGTACAGCAGGATGTCCAACTGGATTGATTCGGATAACCTCGATAGCGGAGACGAACAACGGCCCTTATCATCCAAGTTGTTACAGTCCGAATTCTAATCCGGCAACGCTTGCAACAATAGATTTTCTCATCCCAAGTCATAATAATGAATTTGAATGTACTCATCAACCTATCAAGTTTTACTGGATGGATTGCGGGGATAACTCTTTAGCGGATGTTAATTTTGATTTGTTAGTTTCAGATGGTGTGTATGATTATGTGGATGATAATTACGAAAATATTGCAGATTCTTTAACCGGATTCCCGACCTTCGCTGGAATTCAGCCTGAATGTCTTATCTCAATAGTTGGTAAACCTACACCAATTAAGTTTGTAGATTTTTATAACGGGTTTGTAGATATAGCTTGCCCTGATACAACAGAACCTAAAGGTGATGTTAATCTTAATTTTGTACATTGTGAAATTGCTGATTTGGTAC
>QQUK01000140.1 GCA_008501655.1 Calditrichota bacterium | reverse complement strand
TAATACCATCCGGGCTGTATGATGTATCATGCCCCTGTAAATCTGACTCCTGCATATAATCGAGTCCTGTTGTCAGCAGGAGATCGAACTTCGGGCTGACTGAAAAGTAGGTTTCGAGACCTGAGCCGAAACCCCACTGATTACTGCGGACATCAAAATCGTCGTTCCCACCGATATACTTAAAGTTTGCTACAAATTTTGTATATCTAAAACCGCCGTACAGGAATGAATTTTCAAATGATAGAAATTTAAAAGGTGCTACTAAATCAAATTTATAATCATATTTATACCCTTTTTCTTCGGGGACCCCATTTGTGGCATCATTAATAAAGATGCGTCGGGCATCGGCCGAAATCCCCGGTTCAAGCTTATTGTATCCGAATGCAAAGCGCAAAGAAAACGGCATATCGGGAGTCAAGTTTGATACCATACCTTGCAGTTCCCCGCCAAATCCGCCGTTGGTCCCGAGTAAAAATCCGACCGATATTTTAGGCTTTGAAGGAGCACTTCCCTGACCTAAAACAAGTGAACTCGAAAAGAGCAGAACTAATCCTACCACTAACAACTTTCTGAACATTTCTGTCCTCCTTTGGTTATGTTTTTGTCTTTCATAACCTTATGAGTATTGTTGCCTAATTTGCTCAATTTTAACTTATATATAGAATCGACTTTCAATAGATGAAACTTTAAACAAATATAGACAAATGACTATTTTCTTCTGAAAGCAAATCTCCAACTATTTGCTCTTGATTTACAACATCTTTATCAACCAATCATAAGTATATCAACCGATATCAAAAAAAGTTTGTGAAAATTTTCCTTTTTCACAAAATTTTAATTTACATTTAATTTTAAATCACCATATTCCGTTTATGAAATTTTCTGAGAATGTCCAACAGATCAATGAGTCGGAAACATTTGCATTTTTTGCCAAAATGAAAGCAAAAATAAGGCAGGGTGCTGATGTCATTCCGCTTGTAGCCGGAGAGCTTGATTATACAACTCCGCCTTCAATATCCAAAGGAGCTATTGAAGCAATTGATGAAGGTTTTACAAAGTATACCGTAAACAGTGGAATTTTAGAACTGAGAGAATCTATTTGTCAAAAATTACAAAAAGATAATTCCTTAATATATCAACCGGATCAGATACTTGTTTCAAACGGTGTTAAACAATCACTGTTTAACATTCTTTTTGCTTTATGCGGGAAAGGTGATGAAGTAATCATTTTAGCACCGTATTGGCCCAGTTATCCCTCAATGGTAAAAATGACCGGAGCTACCCCGGTTTATGTTGATACTTCAGACACAGAATTCCGACCATCAATTGAGCGATTCAAAAATGCTATAACCGACCGTACAAAGATGGTCATCATCAATTCTCCAAACAATCCGACCGGGATTGTCTACAAAAAGGAGACCTTGACGACAATTGCCGAGATTGTTAAAGAACATGATCTCTGGCTGATGAGTGATGAGATTTATGAAAAAATCATATTTGCTCCGGCTGTTCATTACACTCCATCCCAGCTAATACCTGAAATACATGATAAAACAATTGTGGTAAATGGTTTTTCTAAATCATATGCAATGACCGGTTGGCGGGTTGGTTATGCTGCCGGTCCGGAAGAGTTGATAAAAAAGGCTGGAGTAGTTCAGTCACACACAACATCTAACGTTTGTTCGATTGCTCAAAAAGCAGCCTTGAAAGCTTTGGATAACGGAGATGATTTTGTGAATCAGATACTCCCCGATTTAAAAGAGCAGTATACATATACAACTGAATTTTTACATAGTATTCCGGGGATAAAGACAACCGATCCATCCGGAGCTTTTTATTTCTTCTTCCCGGTACATAACTATATTAAGAAAAAGTTCAAAGGTAAAGTTATCGAAAACACAACCGAACTTGCTGACTACCTGATGGATGAACATAATGTCGCTTTAGTACCGGGGGTTGCATTTGGGACACCGGGGTATCTCCGTTTGTCTTATACAGTCAAGCTCGAACGGCTTAAAATAGGTTTGGAAAAGATAAAAGCAGGATTGCTTGCTTTGGAATAAGTTTTTTTCTGTTGTAATTTTATAAATCTTCATTAATATTATCTTCTTACTATTAATGGAGATTTTTTTTATGCCTACATATGAATATCAATGTATAGGTTGCGGACATCGTTTTGAAGAATTCCAGTCGATGACAGCTGCCCCGCTTACCGAATGCCCGGAGTGCTCCGGCAAAACAGAACGTTTAATCTCCGGCGGTGCCGGATTTGTTTTCAAAGGTGCCGGATTCTATCAGACCGACTACCGTTCCAAAGCCTATAATGAAGCAGCTTCCAAAGATAAACCGGCTGCTACGGAGAATAAAACAGATTCAAATAAAACAGATTCAAAACCAAAAACTGAGAATAAAAGTGATTCAAAGTAAGCTGTTGGAACTGCAGAAGTCACTTTCTGAAAATGCTGAAATCATTACAGATTTTTCAACACATCAGGAGTATATGCATGACGCTACCATTGAAACCGGAATTCCGTCAGCAATTATTTTTGCACAAACCGAGACAGATATACAGCATGTAGTACTGTTCTGCAGACAGCATTCGTTTCCTTTGACAGTTCGTGGTGCGGGTACCGGTCTTTCCGGTGGAGCTGTCCCCAAAGATGGAGCGATACTCCTTTCAGTCGAAAGGATGAACTATCTCACGATAGATACAGATACAAAAATCGCATACGCCCAAACCGGAGTGATTACTAAAACTATTATTGACGAAGCGCTGAAAGTAAACCTCTTCTACCCTCCAGATCCTGCTTCATTTGCAGAGTCAACAATCGGAGGTAATGTCGCTGAAAATGCCGGAGGACTAAAATGTGTCAAGTATGGTGTCACCCGAGACTATGTTTTGGGAATCAAAGCTGTCACAGAAGATGGAAAATTGATCTCGACCGGCATCTATAACAAAAAACCAGGATTTAATTTTAATGAACTTTTTATAGGCTCTGAAGGTACTTTAGTTATTATCACTGACATTGCTCTCAAACTTGTTGCCAAACAGAATCAGGGTGAAACGATTCTCATATCCTTCTCTAAAGCTTCTGATGCCGCTCAAACTGTCGCAGACATCCGTCATGCAGGAATCACTCCTATTGTTCTTGAGTTTCTCGATGGCGATGCGGCTGACTGCTCTAACCAGTACGAGAAGATTGATTCCCTGGTAAACGCTGCGGGAATACTTCTGATTGAGTCTGAGCAAAAAGATTCTGATGAAATTGAACAGCTTGCCAAAAACAACAAGTGTATTTTTATTCAGCGTGAACCGGATAGCTCCAAAGCAGATACGCTTTGGAAAGTCAGGCGCAATTTATCCAAAGCAGTAAAAGAGATGGCAAAAATCAGAATTAATGAAGATGTTGCCGTTCCAATCTCCAAATTCCCGGTTTTGGTTGCATTTGTTGCGGAGATGAACAAAAATACCACTCTCCGAATCAACTCATTCGGTCATGCCGGAGATGGCAATCTCCATGTCAACTTCCTTGCAAAAACTGACTCGAAAGAGGAAACTGAGGCAATCGAAGAGCAAATTGTCAAACTTTTGGAGAAAACAATTGAGTTAGGCGGAACATTGTCAGGGGAACATGGCATTGGTCTTGCCAAGAAAAAGTACTTACATATGGAATTCGATTCAGCCACACTTGAAGCGATGAAAAAGGTAAATGCCGTTTTCAACTCATCTTCTCTCTTAAACCCGGGGAAAATTTTTCAAAAACAGCAATAATTAGGTCTTATAATCCATATGGGACTTGACAAAATATCTATTTGAGTATAATTTATGTTCGGAATGTGAAACATTTCACATTTTATCCTATATTGTTTGTGACTGCTTATTAACAAGGCAATAAAGAATGGTTAAATAAATTAAAGGAGCTTCTAACATGGCTAAACCAAAAGTCAAAACCCTTCAAGAAAAGCTCGCAGGTCAAATTCCGAAACTTCGGGAAGAAAAAGCCGAAATTCTTGCCAAACATGGTGATCAAAAGATCTCCGATGTCTCTATCACTCAAGCTTATGGTGGTATGCGCGGTGTCAAAGCTATGATTTGCGATACTTCAGTTGTAGAACCGGATCAGGGACTGATTATCAGAGGTAAACCTCTTCTCAAACTGAAAAACAAACTCCCGGAAGAAATCTTCTGGCTGCTGGTCACAGGTAAGTTACCATCAAAAGATGAACTTGCTCTGTTCCAGAAACAGCTCAAAGAACATCATGAAGTACCGAATTATGTATGGAAAATTCTCAAAGCGTTTCCGAAAACCGCTCATCCGATGGCAATGCTGTCGGCAGCAATCCTCGCTATGAGAAATGAATCGGTTTTTTACAAACGGTATGCAACCGGGATGAAAAAAACTGATTACTGGCAGGCTGTTGTTGAAGATTCACTAATTCTTTTAGGTTCAATTCACTCCATTGCAGCCGGAATCTACCGGATGAAATACAAAAAAGGTGACATTATTCCTCCGAGCAAAAAACTCGATTGGGGTGCCAACTATGCAATGATGCTTGGACTTCCTAAATCTGAAGAAATTTTTGAAATGATGCGCCTCTACCTTGTTTTCCATTCCGACCATGAAGGCGGAAACGTTTCAGCTAATACCTGCCATACGGTAGGTTCAGCTCTTTCAGGTCCGTTCTATTCTGTTTCAGCAGGACTTAACGGTCTGGCTGGTCCTCTCCATGGGCTTGCGAATCAGGAATGCCTCAAATGGATTCTTGAAACGATGGATAAATTCGGTGGTGCTCCTACTGAAAAACAGATTGAAGAATATGCCTGGGAAACACTCAACGGAGGTAAAGTCATCCCCGGTTATGGTCATGCTGTTCTTCGTGTTACTGATCCCCGTTTTGTCGGGTTCAATCAGTTTGGTCGTAAATATCTGAAAGATGATCCAGTATTCAAAACTGTTGACCGTGTGTTTAAAGTCGTTCCGAAAGTTCTTACAGAACATGGTAAAGCTAAAAACCCGTGGCCGAATGTCGATGCCGGCTCCGGTGCCTTACTCTACCATTATGGAATTACTGAATTTGAATATTACACAGTCCTGTTCTCTGTCTCCCGTGCGATGGGTATGCTTGCTCAGCTTATTATCAACAGAGCTCTTGGTACACCGATCACCCGTCCAAAATCAGTTTCTACTGAATGGATTAAAACTCAGATTAAGTAGAATTCTATTTGAAATAGATACAAAAGGCGTCCGATTGGACGCCTTTTTTAATTTAACAACAATCATTTATTTTCTTAAAGTTAGAATAAACTTCGCACCGCCAAGTTCACTTTTTTCAACAATGACATCACCGCCGTTATCGGATATTATCGTATGAATTGTCGGCAGTCCAAGTCCGGTACCGGCCTCTTTGGTTGTATAGTAGGGTGTAAAGATTTTTTCTCTGATAGCATCCTCAACTCCCGGACCGGAATCTTCAAAAGTCAGAAGCACCTGGTCATTTTCTGCTTTTGACGTAATTCTAATGACTCCGGAACTGCCTGCTAAGGCTTCTTTGGCATTGTTATATAGATTCGAATAGACTTGTCTTAACTTGTCAGCTTCAATACTTACAATGTGAGCCTTATCAATTTCAAACTGCAGTGTAATCTGTAAATCTTCTGCTTCCGATTTTGCAAAATCAACAAACTGCTTTGTAAAGGAATGCAGGTTTACATTTTCTGTTTTTTGAGCTTCACCTCTGGCTAAGGCTAAAAATTTCGTAATTATCGTATTCAGTCTTTTTGTCTCTTCCCTGATTTGGGAGGTAAAAGATAAATATTCGTCGATATCTTCAATCGGTTTAAACTCAGCTGCTAACCGTTGCGCAGCAATTGAGATTGTGTTTAACGGGTTCCGAATTTCATGGGCAACGCCTGCCGCTAAATTTCCCATTTCTGAAAGCCTCTCTTTGCGGGCAGCTTTCTGCTCAAGGTCATGCATCGAAGTGACATCATATACTACGACGACAATACTGGTTGACTCATCTATATTTTCCTGCATTTTTGACATTACTATAAGCAAATACCGAAATTGATTATCAGTTTTAAATTTAATCTCTTTATCAATAATTTCTTTTGATGACTGAATAAATTTTTGAGATTGCAGTTCATCGTCTGAAATCAGCTTATCCCATGCCGTATCACTTTGCCCATTTAAATCAAATATCTTATTAAATGCATCATTAGTAAAATATATCAGCCCTTTGGCATTTATAGCAGCAACACCGGTATCCATTTCATCAAAAATCTTATCAGATAGAGATTTTATCTCTTCATACTGGGCTGTTATCTCCTGGCGTTTGGTTCTGCTGTTCAGATAAATCAAAAGCAGGATGACAAACAAAAATAAAGAAAGAGAATATACAATCATCTGCAGATTATAGGAGTATAAAATTGAATTATAAACAGAGAGTGATAAGCCGACCCGCAGGAGTCCAAAAGGATAATCCGATGATGAGAACGGACGAACAAGCTCAAGAATCTCATCGTCATCATAGATATATTTCCGGCTAACAATTGAATCAGATTCAAGGGCAGACTTCAGAAACTCATCATCATCAATAGAAACAAGTTCGGAAATTTTTCTTGATGAAAATATAATTCCTTCATCAGACTGATAGATTATATATGAAATACCACGCTGTCCGGCTATTTGCTGAGCTAAAAATGAGATTTCTGTCTGCTCAAGAGCCTGCTGAAAATAGGATGCTTCAGCAACAAGAACCGTTACGCGATCAAGAGTATTACTTAATTTCAGATAATAATGAACCGCTTCATTCAGAGTTGAGTCTTCATTTAATAACAGGGTGTAATTGTTATCCGGATTGGCAAGGAGTATCAGAACTTCGTCGACGACATACTGCGGCAGCTGCAGTTGTGATCCTCGAGCGACTGCTCCTACGATTAGTGTAGAATCGGTATCATATTCATATACAGCATAGAGATTATGAGTCAGCGCTGTTTGGTAGAGAAGCTGTTCGGATAGTTCATTTTTGTCTATTTTATCAAGCTCAATCGTAATCTCATTATAACGTTGATGAGCCATATAGTCATAAAACTGTTCTGCCTCTATGGCATTTGAAGCTGCCGAAGAGAGCGATTCGATATAAGCTTCTCCTTGTCGCACCAGTAGTTGATAACTGTCTTTTCTGCTTTCAATTATTGAGATCACAGTC